>CBFDAY010000045.1:0-12544 GCA_965602895.1 uncultured bacterium | reverse complement strand
TCTTTCATGCCCTCGGCGTAGTTGGTGACGTAGCAGAGGGCGGCATAGCACATCTCCAGTTCTTTGGCCAGGAAGACTTCGGGCGCCAGCGTCATGCCGACGAGGTCGGCGCCGCAAAGGCGGAACTTGCGGATTTCGGCGGGGGTCTCCAGCCGCGGGCCCTCGGTGCAGACGTATGTGCCGCCGACGGAGAAATCCAGCTTGAGATCGGACAGCGCCTGCGCAAGAAGATTGCGCACGCTCGGACAGAACACCGGATTCTGCCTGATGAATCCGAGCCCTCTGTGCTCATAGAATGTGCTCTCGCGGCGGCGGGTCTCGTCAATGATATCATCGACGACGACAAGTTGGCCGATTTTGTAGTCGGTGGATATCGCGCCGGGACCCGACCACGAGACGATTTGCCTTACGCCGAGGTCTTTGAGCGCGTAGATGTTGGCGCGGTAGTTCACGAAAGACGCCGCGATGGAATAGCCTTTCTCGCCATGCCGCGACAGGAAGAGGAAGCTGCCGCCGGGCCGTTCGAACAGAAATATCGGCCGGCTTTTCCCGAAGGGTGTGTCCCGCTCGCCGATTCCTTCCCTTTTCGAGTCGTCGGCCAGGAACCGGAAGGCCTGGCTGCCGCCGATGACCGCAAACCCCGGCAGCGCCCCCGTGGGGGCAGCGTCTTTTTTTGTTTTGTCTTTCCTGGCTTTATCCATCGTTATGTGGGAGAAACATTATCTTAACCCGCAGGAAAAGTCAAGCAAAGCGGGACGTTGAACATACGGCAAAAAGGATGGGTATTGCTGCAGATGAGTCCTCATCCTGCGGTGGGCGATTCATGGGGAATGGATAATAAATCAGGGAAGTCGTTGCGGGTCGACTCTCACGGACGCCGATGCGAGCCGCCCTGCAGACGCATGTTCATCTGCGTGGTTCGGCCCGTCATCGCCCATAAGCCGGCCGCAACGCCCGTATGGACAGCAGGCGCAACGATTTTCCCATCCGACTCCATCGCCATCGCGATTGCGGCGCCGATTGCGGCGACCACCTCTTCCTCTCCAGCCTCCTTCTCGGGCTCCTCGGCAAGCGCAATTGCGGGGGATTTGCGCTCCTGCTCGTCCGCCCCTTTCGCTTCCTGCATCGAAACGAGCGCGGAAACAACCTTGCCGAGCACGATCATGCCGATCATGAGGACCGCGAGCACGAAAAACACCCCCACAAACCTGATAAGGAGGGTGCCCATTATAAGGCCCCAATCAAGATTGTTGATATTTTGAATGAGTTCAGACATATGATCCTCGACCGTACCGGAGAACGGGATTGGGATGAGCCGGGCAAAAGACGCCCTATTATACATCTTTTGTTGGAAAAATCAAACCGCCTTGCGCTCTCCGAGTTTCCGGGGCGGAAATCCGGCGCATCGACGGTTTCTTGACAAAGAAAAGCCCGGCTGGCTATACTAGACTTCTGAATCGGCTCGATTCAACCTGGAAATCAGGAAACATTTACAATGATAATCGTCATGAAACATGGCGCTTCCGAGAAAGACCTCAACCACGTAGTTGATGTAATCGAGGAGCTAGGCTACAAGGCCCATCTTATACGCGGTGTCGAACGGACGGTCGTCGCCGCGGTCGGCGACGAACGCGGCAAGGCTCGTCTTGAGTCGCTCAGGACCCTGTCCGGCGTGGAAGATGTGATGCCCATATTGAAGCCGTTCAAACTCGTAAGCCGCGAACTCAAACAGGAAAACACGGAAATAGATGTTGACGGCGTCGTGGTGGGCGGACGCGAGATACAGGTCATGGCGGGCCCCTGCAGCGTCGAATCGCGCGAACAGATCCTTGAGATAGCCGAGATCGTCAAAGAGGGCGGCGCAAAGATCCTCCGGGGCGGCGCGTTTAAGCCCCGCACTTCTCCCTATAGCTTTCAGGGGCTGGAGGAAGAGGGACTCAAGCTGCTGGCGGAAGCAAGGGAGCGGACCGGCCTGAAAATAGTTACGGAGGTGATGGACGGCCACAACGTCGAACTCGTGGCCGAGTACGCCGACATACTGCAGATAGGCGCGCGGAACATGCAGAACTTCGCCCTTCTCAAGAGCATCGGCAAGGTGGGAAAACCGGTGCTGCTCAAGCGCGGCATGATGTCGTCCATACAGGAATTCCTCATGTCGGCCGAATACATCATGTCGGAAGGAAACTACCGCGTGATCCTGTGCGAGCGCGGCATCCGCACGTTCGAGACGGCGACGAGAAGCACGCTCGACCTGAGTGCTATTCCGGTGATAAAGCAGCTCAGCCACCTGCCCATCATCGTTGACCCCAGTCATGGAACGGGGCGCTGGGACCTGATTCTGCCGATGGCCAGGTCTTCGATCGCGGCGGGGGCCGACGGCTTAATGATCGAGATACATCCGCACCCGGAGATGGCCTTTTCCGACGGATTCCAATCACTCGTTCCCAAGCGCTACCTTACATTGATGACCGAGATTAGGCCGCTGGTTGCGACAATGGGCAGGACAATGGCCTGACGGGCGAAAGACGACATGGAAGAACACAGAACGCCAGACGCCGACAACGGCGATCCTGAAGAGGCTCCGGACGCCGTCACGCTTGACCCCGCGCTGTCCGAACAAGAGGCGGCGGAAGAGGCGGCATCGGCGGAACAAGACTCGGAGCAAGCGCCCGAGTCGGTTCAATTGCCGGACGAAGAGTTGCGCGCAATTCTCGAAGTGCTCCTGCTGGTGAGCGAAAGGCCGCTGTCCATATCCAAAATACAGGGAGTAATCGAAGGGATCAGTCCCGGGAAAGTCCGGGAACTCATTGTCCGGATACAGGAACGGCTCTTGGAGAACGGCTTCCCATATCAAGTGCGAGAAGTCGGTGGCGGCTATGTCCTGTCGACTTGCGCTGAATACGCCTCATGGATTCGGAAACTCTACTCTCCGAAGGCAAAAACGTCAAGGCTCTCCCATGCGGCGCTCGAGACCTTGGCGGTGATAGCATACAAACAGCCGGTAACCCGCGCCGAGATCGAGGCCATTCGGGGCGTTAACGTGGACAGCACTATCAAGACGCTGCTCGATAAACACCTTGCCGAAATCGTCGGCTACAAAGACGTAATCGGAAAGCCGGCCACCTATGGAACCACCAACGAATTCCTTCTGCACTTCGGGCTCAACGCGCTGAACGACCTCCCTTCTATCGAAGAGCTGCGCCGGAACGATGCCGACTCATGAGACTCCAGCGTTTCCTTGCGCTCGCCGGAGTGGCCTCCCGCAGGCACAGTGAAGAACTTATGGCTGCCGGACGAGTCTCCGTCAACGGAAAAATCACAAAAAAGCTCGGCGCCACCGTCGACCCCGAGCGGGACATGGTCGAAGTCGACGGCGAACTCATCGAACCCGAAAAGAAACTCTACATCCTCCTCAACAAACCCGGCGGATTCCTGAGTTCGGTAACAGATTCGCACGGCCGGCCGACGGTGAGCGAATTGACGGCCGGCCTGCCCGCGCGCCTATACCCCGTCGGCAGGCTCGATATGGATACCGAGGGGGTCCTGCTGATGACCAACGACGGCGATCTGTGCCATCGGCTGACACACCCGAAGTTCGGAGTCGAAAAAACATATCGGGCGGAAGTGGCGGGCAGACCCTCGCGCCGGGCCCTCGAGAGACTGTGCAAGGGGGTAAAGATTGAGGGAAGCAGGACGTCGCCGGCCAAAGTGCGGCTCCTGAAAGCGAAAAAGGACCACTCGACGCTGGAGATAACGATACATGAGGGCCGGAAACGGCAGATCAAGAAGATGTGCGAGACCGCCGGTCATCCGGTTACAAAATTGGTACGCGTGGAGTTTGGCGGCATACGGTTAGGCGGCCTAAAGCCCGGCCAATACCGTGTTTTGACGAATTCTGAAGTCGCCCGCCTGAAGAAAAAGGCCTTTGGCAAGCCTTAACAGGCCATATGGGCAGGCTGCACGAGACGGTTTTTGGGGCCATTTGCAAGGGATATCAGCAAGGCACAAACCATTCAGGCCCGGCGTCGCAGCCCAAAATTCGCCCTCACGCAGAAAGCTCGGCATAATCCGTTTGCGCACTTGCACGAAAGAGAAACGTATGATATAATTTCATCAAGCTACCATTTAAAGCGTAGCTAACCTCTCCTCATTGGGCTGAGTGTTTGGGGTGACACTCAGCCTTCTCTCCTTTTAGGGCATGTTGTTTGCGTTCTTCAAATCCGGGGGAGGCGAATCTGAACGCCTTCGCACTGAGGGATCAGCCCAGTATCTGTTCCACATCAATCTGCCAGCCCGCGCTCATGCCGCCGTCGACTACCAGCGCATGCCCGTTGATGAACGAGGACTCGTCCGACGCCAGGAAAACGGCGCATCCAGCCACTTCCTCGGGCTTTCCGAGCCGGCCGGCGGGACAAAGGCCGATGACTTTTTCGTTTATCGCCTCGGCGCCGGGCATCGACATTATCGCCTCTACCATCGGGGTCGCGATAAAGCCCGGACATATGCAGTTGGCGCGAATGTTCCGGCTGCCGTAGTCCATCGCCGTATTCTTCGTCAGCAGCACTACGCCGCCCTTGGCCGCGTTGTACGCCGCGAGGCCGCCCACGCCCACGATCCCGGCGACCGAGGCCATGTTTACAATGACGCCGCCGCCGTTTTCGAGCATCTTGGGAACCGCGTACTTTGTGCCAAGGAACACGCCCTTCAAGTTTATGGAAATCAGGCGGTCCCACATTTGCTCGTCCGTATCGGCCAGCCGCTGGAACACCTCGATGCCCGCGTTGTTCACCATTATGTCCAGTCCGCCGAAGCGCTCGACGGTTGTCTCAACAAGGCGGCGAACGTGCTCGGATTCCGACACGTCGGTCTCGACAAATATGGCGTCGCCGTCGAGACCCTCTATTTGTCGGACGGTTTCCTCTCCGCCATCCACATTGATGTCGGCCGCCACCACCCTTGCGCCTTCGCGCGCATACGCGAGCGCGATCGTCTTTCCGATGCCGGAGGCCGCACCCGTCACGACAGCCGTTTTGCCTTTCAATCTCATAACAAAATCTCCCCGCAAATGTGCTTTTGTACCGAAACAATCATCATCTTCGCGCCAGCGCGGTCGTGTTTTCGTCGTTGATGAATTCCTGAACGCGAGAGTAGACGTCCCCGAATTTTTCCCCGGAATTTTCGAAGTAGTGCACAAACCCGTCCACGTGGGACCCGTGCAGTCCCCCGACAAATTGAAGCATCTCTACGTGAACGAATGTCTCCTGCCCGGCAAGCGGATTGAACTTGGCGGGATCGACGAACACGTCGAAGTAGCCGCGCATTGTCGCTATCTGCCATATGCTTCGCGGGCGCTTGCAGGCTTCGTAGGTCATCCGCAGCCTGTGCTCGTGATGTCTTTCGAGAAAATCGAGTCGCCGGGCCAGTTTCGACATCGCCTTGCCGTGAGCGGGGAGGGTCAAGACGACGTTTTCCATCTTCTTCATTTCTTTCAACGTTCTCAGATAGGCGACAAGGTCGTCCGGATGCGGCGTTATGGGATAAAGCAGCGTGTCGCCGCAGAGCATTATCGTGTCTTTGCCCTCGTCGTCGTACACGAGGATGGCTATGCCGCCCGGAGAATGTCCCGCGAAGTTGCGCACGCAGATCTCGTCTTTTTCGAAGCCGTCCAGATGGAGGCGCCCGTCAAACGCAATGGGACAGTCGATACGCAGCGACATGTCGGTGTTCTCCGGGCTGACGGTGGCGCTCGAACGGCCGCCCTGCTTCGGCATCGGCATGCCCATCGCCATGAGCGCGGGCCTCCGCTCGACCCAGAACTTGATCATGCCCCATGGGTTGGACACATGGTCGGAGTCCGAGACGTGAACCGCCACTTTTGCGCCGGACATCTCTACGAGCTTGTTGCCGAGCAGGTAGTGATCGGGGTGGCCGTGCGTGAGCACGATGAAATCGATATCCTTGACGTCGTGCCCCGTAAGCTCGATCGCGCTCAGAAGCTCCCGCTCGCTGTGGTCGTCCGCGAGGGCCTCGACATCGGCCGGTATACGCTGGTTGCGCCAGTAGTAGAACATGTTTTTCGCGAGGTCTGTCGGCATGCCCGTATCGATCAGGATGAGGGCGTCATCTTCAATGAGATACAGATGGGTGGGCCCCGGCCCGATCAGGTCGGGACAGAAAGTCGTGATCTGGAACATACGCCTCTTGCGGCCAAGGCGATACTCTCGAACTCGGCCGGTCCCCATCGGCTGGCTGGGCAGCTTGCGGTTGGGCCTGAGCGTCTTTCCTTTGATGTCCATAGTGGTTCCTTTTCTCAATCCAAAAGCGGTCTCCGGTAGGCCGAGGCCAGTTGCCTTGCGCTCATGAAACACAGTTCGGTATCACTCACTGCACGTCTCCTCAGTGAACTCGCCTGTCTTTGCCTTCCCAGTATTTCTCTCGCAGGACGCGCTTGAGGACTTTGCCGCTGGGGTTTCGGGGCAAGGTGTCGACGAACTCGACGCTTTTGGGTTTCTTGTAACTGCCGAGATTGGATTTGCAGTGTTCGATCAATTCGCTCTCGCTGCATTCGGCTCCGGGTTTGAGGACGACGAGCGCCTTCACGCTCTCACCCCACTCGTCGTCAGGCACGCCGATGACCGCCGCCTCCAGGATGGCCGGATGCGCAAACAGCACGTCCTCGATCTCGCGCGGGTAGATGTTCAGGCCGCCGCTGATAATCATGTCCTTTTTTCGGTCGACGATATAGATGAACCCCTCGTCGTCGACCGTGGCGAGGTCGCCCGTGTGGAGCCTGCCGTCCCTGAGGGTTTCGGCGGTCGCCTCGGGCATCTTCCAATAGCCCTTCATCACGGTGGCCCCCTTGACGGTCAGCTCGCCGATCTCTCCCGGCTTTGCGTCGCGGCCATCCTCGTCAAGGACACGCACGTCTAACTCGGGCAGGCCCTTGCCGCAGGAGCCGAGCCGCCGAGTCTTTTCCGGCGGGCCGTCAACGACGTGGTCGGCCTCGGGCAAGAGCGTCATCAGGCCGCCCTCGGCACATCCGAAATCCTGAATGAAAATCGGGCCGATCTTCTCCATCGCCTTCTTCATAAGCTCCGGCGGCATAGGTGACGCGCCGTAAGTGATCCTCTTGAGGCTCGATATGTCATATTGGTCGAAATCGGGGCTGTTGACGACGAAGTTTATCATCACGGGCACGAGGTGAACGTCGGTGATTCGCTCGTTCTGGATCACCTCGAGCATCTCGACCGGATTGAAATTGCGAAGGATAACGGTCGTGCTGCCCATACACGAGCAGATCGAGTCCCAGCCGCCGCCGCTGAGGGCGTAGAAGGGAGTTACCACGAGCGATCGCGTCTCTTCATCAATCGCGAAATTGTTGACTGCGGCGTCGACCAGGGCGGTCACGCTGCGCTGAGTGTGCACCGCGCCTTTTGGGCGGCCCGTCGTGCCGCTCGTGTAGAGAAGCCACAGCAGGTCCTCGGCCGAGGGAAGCGAAGAGGGTGGTTCGGCCGAGCTTTTTTGCAAAAGCCGCTCATAATCCAAGAGCCATTCGCCGTGCGTCTGAATTCCTATGAAATGCCTGACGCTTTTCAGATCCGCTCTCATGGAGTCGATCAGCAGAGAATATTCATCCGACAACAGCAGCGCCCTGGCCTCGGAATCGTTCAGTATATAAGCGATCTCACGGGGCGCCAGGCGGTAGTTGACGGGCACTATCATGTATCCGCCCACGGCGACCGCCCAGAACAGCTCGCGATACTGGTGGCAGTTCTGGGAAAGAATCGCTATCCTGTCGCCTTTCTGGATTCCGAGGTCCGCAAGCGCATTGACGAGTCGATAAACGCGCTCCATCAGCTCGCGGAACGTGAACGTATCACGCTCGAACTTGACGGCAAGCTTGCCCGAATTGGACTCGGCTATTCTTACCAATCTTCGCGCTATGATTTCAGCACCCATGTCGCCCCCCTGAGGACATTGCCGCGTGAAAACGCATTCCGGCAGGAATTCGGTTCACCCGGCGGCGGCCGGATTCAGATTGTTCAGAATCTGCTCGGCCTCCTCGATGATGTCATCGACTATCTCCGCCGCGCCCTTGACCTCATGAATGAGGGCTGAGGACTGGCCCGCCGCGCAGGAGCCGAGCTCTATTCTCCCGTGCAGCCGCGAGGCCTCGTACACGTTCTCGCCGATATATTCGCTGATCGTCGCGATCTGTATCGGGAAAGGATCTACCTCGACGTCGCGGCCTTCCCATTCGGCAGTGGTCTTGTTCTTGATGACGCGGCAGGGCTTACCCGTGAAACATCGCGTGCGCGTGGTGCCCTCGTCGTCGATCTCGGCGATCTTGTTCTTGTAGTTCATATGGGCGTAAGCCTCTTTGCTGGCCACGAAGCGCGTGCCCAGCCATATGCCGATGGCGCCCATCGCAAGCGCCGCGACGAGTCCGCGACCGTCGGCTATGCCGCCCGCCGCGAGGACAGGCTGCTTGACGCAGTCGACCACGGCGGGCACGACCGTGAACGTGCCCACTCGGCCCGTGTGTCCCCCGCCGTCGTAACCCTGGGCGACAATAATATCCACGCCGCCGGCGGCCACGCGCTTGGCGTTCTTGGTGTTTCCCACGAGGGAGATCACCTTGATCCCGAGTTCGTGCGCCTCGGGCACGACGGGCGCCGGATTGCCGAGCCCCGACGCGAGCACCGGCACGCGCTCCTCGAACACAATATCGATCTGCTTTCGGACCTCGTCGGTAAATTCCTCGATTCGCGGGTCGGCTGAGGGCCTGCCGTATGTGGCGAACAATATGTCGACCGCAAAGGGCTTATCCGTCATGTCCCTCGTTTTTCGGATTTCCTCGCGTAACTGGTCGAGGGTGAGAAACGCCGCGCCGATGACTCCAAGCGCCCCCGCGCCCGAGACTGCCGCGGCAAGCTCGGAGCGGGCCACGAAGCCCATGCCCGCCTGGACTATGGGTTTCTCGATTCCAAGCAGGTCACAAAGCGGTGTTTTCAGTGCAGGATGCATTATGCACCTCCCATGGGTAAGGTCGGATGAGAATCGGCGCGCATTATTTCCCTTTGAATTCGGCTTTGCGCCGCTGCATGAAGGCCATGACGCCTTCCATTACGTCTTCGCTGCCCAGGCATTTTGCCATGTACTCGCGCAGGTTGTCGAACTCGATTTCGCGCTCATAGGCAAAGCACTGCGAGAGCGTCTTCTTCATGCCTTCGAGCGAAAGCGGGGCGTTGGCGGCTATCTCCTCGGCGACGGCCTGCACGCGGGCCTCCAGCTCGGCCGCGGGCGCGACCTCGTTGAGCATGCCCATCCGCATCGCCTCGGCGGCGGAGACCATCCGGCCGGTATAGAGCATCTCGCGTGCGTAAGTCACGCCGACGGCGTTCACCAGCCGCTGCGCGAGCGGGAAGGGAACCATCAGCCCGATTTTCGCAAGCGGCATCGCGAAGCGCGCCGTGTCGGCGGCGATGAGGATGTCGCAGTGGAGCGCAAGCTCGCACCCGCCCGCTATGGCGTAGCCGTTGACCATCGCGATCACGGGGTAGCGGAACTCGGTGACGCTGTGCATCGCCTCCTCAATGCCGATCTCCTCCCACGCCGAAGGATCGGTTATCGACCTTCCCGTCGACGCAAGCTCGGCGAGATCGATGCCCGAGGAAAACGCCTTTTCGCCCGCCCCGCGTATGATCGCGACGCGGACGCGCTCCTTTTCGTTCAGGCCGCGCATCGTCTCGGTGAACTGTTTCCACATGTCGAGCGTGAACGAGTTGCGCCTGTCGGGACGGTCGATCGTGATTTTGCAGATATGGCCCTGTTCCTCGACGATGAAATTATCCGCGGACATACTCATCCTCCTTGGCCCCGCCGGGAAACCACAGGGCAGCCTCACAGAGCGTACACAAAAGATGGGACGGAAAATACTCTATCACACCGCAAGGTAAAGAGACAAGCGTGATATAGGTCGCTGAATGATATGCCTCGCCTGCCGCTCCGCCGCCATTAGCCGGTGCAATTGGGGGTGGGAATATGCTAAAATCGTGTTGGGAAAAGCGGGGAGCAGCGAGAAAATGCCGGCGAATCTCACGCCCGAATACATGGCGGCGGAAAAGGCCTACAAGCAGGCCAAGACGCCCGCAGCGAAGCTCGAGTGCCTGGAGCGGATGCTGAGCACGATCCCGAAGCATAAGGGCACCGACAAGATGCAGGGCGATATCAAGCGCCGCATCGCCCTGCTCAAGGATCGGATGGAGCGCGAGGGCTCGCGCAAGCGCGGCGGGGTGTCGCTCGTGGTCAGGCGTGAGGGCGCGGGCAAGGTGGTTCTCGTCGGCCCGCCCAACACGGGCAAATCGCAGCTCATCTGCTCGCTCACCAACGCAACGCCCGAGGTGGCGCCGTATCCGTTCACGACGCGTCTGCCCGTCCCGGCGATGATGCCCTTTGAGGATATCCTGATCCAGCTGGTGGAACTGCCGGCGATAGCGCCGGAGCACTTCGAGCCGCTCGCATGCGACAACATCCGCAACGCCGACCTGACGCTCGTCGTGGTGGACCTCTCGTCGAAGGACCCGCTCGAGCAGCTCACGACGACGCTGGAGCTGCTGGAGAGGGTGAAGATAAGGCTATTGCGCGATGAGAGCGCGGGGGACATCGATTTTGGATGGGCGACGAAAAAGGCGATTGTGGTGGCAAACAAAACCGACTCCGACGAGGACGACATCACGCTGTCGCTGGTGAAAGAGCTGTGGGAAGGCGATATCCCGATTATGGCCGTCTCCGCGGAAAGCGGGGAGAATCTTGAGCGGCTCAGGGAAAAGATATTCAGCGCCCTCGAGATCATCCGGGTATATTCCAAGGCCCCGGGCAAGCGGGCAAGCGAGGGTACACCATATACGGTGAAGACCGGCAGCACGCTGGTGGATTTCGCGGGCGTCGTTCACAAGGATTTCTCCCAGAAGCTCAAGCACGCCCGTGTGTGGGGAAGCAGCGCGTTTGAGGGGCAGACCGTCTCATCCGATTATGTGCTGGCCGACGGCGACATCGTCGAACTGCACATTTAGAGGCTTCAATCAGGGGCGACAATGACGGGAGACTTGATGAGCGGGAGTTCGATGACGAACTTTGCGCCGTCGCGGTAGGCCTTGTCAAGGTATATCCTGCCTCCGTGTTCCTTCATGATTCCATAGCTGAGGCTCATGCCGAGGCCCGTCCCCCTGCCGACCTCCTTGGTGGTAAAGAAGGGGTCGAATATCTTTTCCTGCAGCGATTCCGGCACCCCCGGTCCGTCATCTACGAATTCAAGGATGGCGTTGCCGTTGCTCTTGTACGTCTTCACTTCGAGTGTTCCGCCGCCGCTCGCCGCGTGCATCGCGTCGTAAGCATTGTTTATCAGATTGAGGAATACCTGTTGGAGCTGGTGCCCGTCTCCGTGAGTTGTCGGAAGGCTTTCATCGTAGTCGCGGACTATACTGATGTTGTTGATATTGAGATTGTGCTCCCTGAGCGATAGCATGCCCTCGATCAATTCGTTGATGTTGATCTCATGTTTTTCCAGCTTCTTCTTTCGGGCAAATGCCAGGAGGTTTTCCACAATCCGCTTGCTGCGCGCCGCCGCGTCGAAGACCTTCTGGGCCATCTCGCGGTGCTTTGCGCCAAGCTCCTGCTCGGTGCTCATCATCTGGGAATAGCCCATTACCACCGTGAGCGGATTGTTCAGCTCGTGCGCGACGCCCGAGATCATTTCGCCGATAGAGGCGAGCTTCTTCGATTGGATTAATTCCCCCTGCATCCTTTTCTGCTCGGTCACATCCTGTCCAACGACGACGATGCCGTCTTTTCCCGATGGCAGCTTCACTTTTGCTCCGCTCCATGTGGCCATCAGCGGCCTGCCGTCTTTCGAGACTATCGGAATCTCTATGTCGTGAACGGATTCGACCTCTCGCAACTTTTTTATAACAATTTGCCGAGACTCTTCCGGCACGTACAACTCAAACGGGTTCTCGCCGATCGCCTCATTCTTGGTGAATCCCGTGACTTCCTCGAATCGCTTGTTAAAGACGATGAATTTTCCCTCTTCGTTTACGACCCCGATCATGGCGTTTGCATTCTCTATGAGCTGGTCAATGAATTTATTGTCCCTGGCGAGCTGTTCCTGAAGACGCTCGTTCTCCGTGATATCGCGGGCGATGACCATCACCCCCGCGAAACCGCCGTCTTCCAAGATGCTTCTTGAATCGATGCGGAGGGTTTTGATCTCACCATCGGCGTTCCTGATCCTCAGCTTGTAATTGCGCCTCTTGCTTCCTTTGCGGCCTTCCTCAAATTTCCGCACCGCGAGCGGAAGGTCATCCGGATGCACGATGGGCGCAAACGATTTCCCCTCCCACTCGTCGAGCGAGTATCCGGTGACCCGAAGGGTTTCCTTGTTTGCGTAAGAGATATTGCCTTCGCTGTCGAGGTTGAAAATCATTATCGGGGCGTTGTCGAGGAGATACTGCAGCCTTTCCTTGGTCTTGGCAAGCTCCCCTTC
>CBFDAY010000044.1:0-12551 GCA_965602895.1 uncultured bacterium | reverse complement strand
GACGCTTGTGGGCTGGATAGTAATAATCCTGCTGGTCTTGCGCACGTTCGGCGCTAGGGTTCTCGCGGCCCTGAGGATGAGCGCGGGGGACGAAAGCCCTGAGGAACAATAGCGCAGATATGCTATAATAACCAAGTCTTAGGAGCTTTGAAACCGAGAAATCATGGGCTACAAAATTCTGGTAATAAATTGGAGGGACATCAAGAACCCCAACGTCGGCGGGGCGGAGGTGAACTTCCAGGAGATATTCAAGAGGCTCGTCGAGCGAGGCCATGAGGTCACCCTGCTCTGCAGCCGTCACGACCGTACATTTCCCGAGGAGGAGCGCATCGACGGCATACGCGTCGTCAGGCGCGGCAATCGGCACACCTTCAACTACACGGTCCCGATTGCATACAGCCGCGAATTCAAGTCCGAGGCGATAGACGTCGTTATGGACGATCTCAACAAGATTCCTTTCTACACTCCGCTCTATGTCCGCCATCCTCTCTTCGTCATGGTGCACCACATCCACGGCAGCTCCATCTACGGCGACACTTTTCTTCCGGCCGGTCTCTACGTGCACCTCACAGAGAGGATGATCCCTTTGTTCTACCGGGGCGTCCCGTTCGTGGCGGTCAGCCGGAGCACGAAGTCGGAACTCGTTCGGTTTGGGCTGCGGGCGGATGACATCGAGATCGTCCACAACGGCGTCGACCACGGCGACTACAGCCCGGATGAGTCCGTGCGCTCGCCCGATCCGTTGATCGTGTGCGTGACGCGCCTCAAAAAATACAAGGGAGTCCATCTCCTTCTGCGCGCGATGGTTGCAGTGAGAAAAGAGATCCCCAACGCAAGGCTGATCGTTACCGGCCGAGGGAATTACGAGCCCAAGCTGCACGAGTTGGCCGGTAGGCTCGGCCTCGAAGATTGCGTGGAGTTCGCGGGATTCGTCTCCAGGGAGCAGAAGGCGAACCTTTACAGGCAGGCTCAAATCATGGTGAACCCGTCGGCAAAAGAAGGCTGGGGGCTGACCGTCATCGAGGCGAACGCGTGTGGGACGCCCGTCGTGGCCGCCGAGGTTCAGGGCCTGACGGATTCGGTCATCCACGAGGAGACGGGCCTGCTCTATCCCCACTCCGACACCGACGCGATGGCCGGGGCCATCGTGAGGCTGTTCAAGGACAGCGAGCTTCGAAACAGGTTGGGCGAGAAGAGCCTTGCCTGGTCGAAGGAGTTCACATGGGAAAAGGCGGCGGATAAAGTCGAGGCCTTGATCGAGCGGATACTCGAGCGGCGCGGCGCGCAACAGCGACAAACGCTCGTGCGCGCGCCCGAGGAAGAACCGCAGAAGAATATCGGCATGAAATGAGTGGCATCGGCGATTATCTCAGATATATCCGAAAAGCCGGGCTTTTCCAGGTCATATACCATGTGACCCGGAAATGCAACGCCCGATGTCTGTCATGCTTTAGCTGGAAGCGGACCGAGACCGATGCTCCCGAGCTTACTCTCGATGAGCTTGGACGGATTACCACGTCGATGCCGAAATTTCCGTGGCTGCTGCTTTCAGGCGGAGAGCCCTTTCTCCGCGAAGATCTGCCCGAAATCGTGTCGATGTTCTATGAAAACAACGGGGTCCGCCACGTGACACTTCCCACGAACGGCCTTATGCCCGAGCGCATCAGCACGACGGTCGAGCGGTTGTGTTCCTCGGCGAAGGAGGCGACGCTCAATCTCGCGCTCTCGATCGACGGCATCGGCAAGGAGCACGACCGCATGAGGGGATGCCCGGGCAACTTCGAAAAGCTTCTGAAAACATGGGAGCTTGTGGGCCCGCTGCGCGACAGATTGCCGAACCTGTCGGTGAAGTTCCACACGGTGTTGTCAAATCAGAATTACACGCATTTCGACGAGATAAGGGAATTCGTGGAGCGGCTCGGGCCCGACCTGCACACATTCGACTTTTTGCGCGGCAACCCGGCCGACGAAACGCTGGCGCTGCCGCCCGAGGAAACGCTTGCAGATCTGTCGCGCAAAATCAAGGGCGTGCTGCGCCGATATGGCGGCTACGACCGCCTGCGCAGACACAACTCGCTCTTGAAGACGGTGTACGAAGCCGTCGTGGAAGACTACTGCGACGAATTCCTGAAAATCCGTCGCGAAAGCAGACAGACCGTGCCGTGCGTGGCCGACCGGATGACGCTCGTCCTCGGCGCCTCGGGCGAGGCCTCTCTCTGCGAAATGCTCGGGCCTTTTGCCTCGTTCAGGGATTTCGACTACGATTTCGACGCGTTATGGGACTGCGAGGCTTCAAAAAGGGCCCGGCGGGACGTGACCGCAAGAAAATGCTATTGCTATCATCCGTGCTACCAGACCATCAACATCCTGTTCCATCCGACGGGCGTGGTGCGGGCGCTGGCCAAACGAGTCGCCGGCAGGTGAGTCGGCGCGGGACCTGAGCGATGACTATTGCGACCATTTTCTTCTTTCTGATCGTGGGATACCTCGCGTTCCTGATGGGGGGCTACGGAATACTCGTTAAGTATCTCACGCGCAACAGGCCGATCGAGCGAGCCCGGCAGACGCCGCCCGTGAGCATAGTCGTTCCGGCCTTCAACGAGGAGCAGCACATCGCCCGCAAGATCGAGGACCTGCTGGCGCTCGAGTATCCCGCCGAAAACCTCGAGATAATCGTGGTCGACAACTCGTCGACCGATAAGACACGCGAGATAGCGTCCTCGTATCCGATCAAAGTCCTCGATTCCCCGCGTGGAAAAATAAACGCAATAAACGAGGGCGTCCACGGCGCAAGCCACGATATCATTATCGAGACCGACGCCGATACGCTGCTCAAGCCCGATGCGGTCAAGTCCATGGTCACTTGTTTCGCCAACAGCGCCATAGGCGCGGTCGGGGGAAAGGCCATTGTCGAAGACACCGTTTCCTTTTTCGGTCGCAGCAAAATGAGCTACCACCGGACCGACTGGGAGCTTCGGACGCTCGAGGGAAGGCTCGACAGCGTGATAAGTCTCGACGGAAAGCTGATGGCGTTTCGAAAGAGCCTGCTGCCGGAGATCCGCGCCGACGCCGTGGTCGACGATCTGGAGATCAACTTCATGCTGCGATCCAGGGGGTACCGCTCGGTCATCGACGATCAGGCGATAGTCTATGAGACCGGCCCTCAAAATCTGAGGGCGGAACTGATACAGATACGTCGCAGGGTCGCGCTTACCATCCCGGCCGTTTTCCATTATTGGCCGATGTGCATGAATCCCCGGTACGGCTGGTTCGGCATGCTGATCTTCCCCGTCAGGCGCATGCTGGCGATCTTCTCTCCCCTGATGCTCGCCTACGCGGGCGCCTTCATGCTCTGGTGGAACTGGAAGGCCACGCTCGTTCTCGGCGTTGCCGGCCTTTCGCTCGTGGCAATCATGCGGCAGTATTTTCCTTTGATCCAGCAGTACGGGATTCTGCTCGGATGGCTGGACGTGCTTACGGCGCGGGTCAAGAAATCGGCCCAGTGGGGAAAAGGCCACAGGAGATGACCACGCCGCATTACAGAAGGATGCGATGAGAAAGGACGCCCCCCCCCTCGAACGCGATCGCATGTTCGCCGGTTTCCGCGCGCGCGACACCGTGCCCGCCTGTTTCGCGTTTGCCGTTTCGCTCTCGGTATACCTGTTTACGCTCGCCCCGACCATCACGTTCGGAGACTCCGGCGAGCTCGCGACGGCGGCCTGTACGCTCGGGATAGCGCATCCTCCGGGGTATCCGCTCTGGCTGATAATCGCAAAACTGTTTTCCTTTCTTCCCATCGGCGGACCGGCCTACAGGCTGAACCTCATGTCCGCCATGCTCGACGCGGCCGCCGTCGGAGTTTTGACTCTCGTTATCTGCAGGACGCTTCCAAAAGTGTGCGCGCGGGCGATACCGCGCGATGCGTTCGATTCGCCTGTGGCCGGAATGATCGTGGGCTCGGCGGCGTCGACGGCGGCCTTGATTCTGGCCTTCTCCCCTTCGTTCTGGCACCAATCGGTGATCGCCGAAGTGTATGCGCTCAACAGCCTCCTCGTATGCCTCATCCTTCTGCTCCTGGTCATGTGGGGAGAACATCCGGAAAGGAACGGGTTGCTTTTTGCGGTCTCGCTTCTATTCGGCGCGGGCCAGGCGAACCATCAAACGCTCTTGCTCATGGGACCGGCAATCGCGGCTTTCGTGCTGCTCGTCAGGCCGCGTGCGCTGCTTTCACCCAGGCTCAAGTTCGGCTGCGCGGGCTTGTTCCTTCTGGGTCTCTCCCTGTATGTCTATTTGCCGATCCGGGCCTCTGCGCTGCCGCCCATCAACTGGGGCGATCCCAGCACGTGGGAAGCTTTCTGGTTCCACTTCACCCGCAAGCAATACCGCGTCATAGAGGTTGTGAGGCCGCTTTCGGTTTTCATGCCGCAACTGAAATTTTTCTTCGCTTCGATAGCCGCCGAATCGCTCCTGCCGATACTCGTGCTGCCCGCCCTGCTCACGCTCGGGCTCACGAACAGGGAGGGGAAGCTGTGGCTGTCGTTCACGCTCGCGGCCTTTATCTGCACCGGCGTGGCTTTCATCGTCATAGCCAACACCGAACTCGACCTGAACGCGCAGGACATCCTGATTGTCTACTTCCTGCCGGCGTATATCATCGTCGCCGTCTGGGTCGGCTACGGCATCGGCACGATAGGACTGCTGGCGTTGCGTGCCTCAAAGCGGTTGCGCCTCGCGCCCGTGCCCGCAACGATAGTGGCGGTCCTTTGGCTGCTCCTGCCCGCGAGCAATCTGGCGTTGAACTGCAACAAGGCCGGCATGCGCGGTCACGATTTCGGGATGCTCTACGGCGAGATGTTGATGAATGGTCTCCCCCACGGGAGCGTGCTGCTCACCGGAACCGACTCGGCCTACTCCATCGCCATGTACATGAAATGGGTCGAAGGCAGAAGGCGCGACGTTTCCGTTTTGACCATCAACAGGCTGTCCAGCCGGACCTACATCGCCGAGGCGCTCCGCAATGCGCCCGACATCCCTTTCCTGGCCCCTGAGGATTACCATGAGGCGGTCGCGGTACTGGCGCCGGCGTTAGTGGGCAAGAGCGGAGGCATATACGGTTCGCGCAAACTGATGCGCATAAACGGGTACCTGGCGGGCAAGCTTCTGCAGCGCTCCAACGCGCCCATGTACTTCGACGAGGGGGCGCCGGTGGAGGGATTGCGCGATTTCGCGGTTCCTTCGGGCCTGGTATTGGAACTGAAGCAGAGCCGGATCGAATCCATCCCGGCGGATACTGTGGTCTCCGACATGGAATACTGGAACGCTCTGGAGTCCCGCCTTCTCGGAAGCGATGTGTTCCTGCGCGATCCGGAGGCGCGCCAGAGATTCTCGAAATGCCGATCCAACATCGGCGCGCTCTACCTCCATCACAAGATGTATTCCGAGGCCGAGACGGCCCTCGAGCAGGCCGTTCGCCTTTCAGACAGGAATATGGAGGCGTACGCCTATCTCGCGCTACTGCGCCGGGAGCAGGATCGGCGGAAGGAGGCGATCGGGATTTTCGGGGAATACCTGCGCCGCGACCCGTGGAACACCAGCGCGCGCGGATTCTACAATTGGCTCAGGCGATAACGGGGCTACGGGCGGATCAGAGGACGCCTTGTTTGCTTGCGACCAGGTTGCTCGCCCTCAGCAGCGAGGGAAAAGTGCCGGCGTCGGTCCACCAGCCGTCGAGTACTTCGTAGGTCATCGCGCCGCGCTGGATGTAGGCGTTGTTGACGTCGGTGATTTCAAGCTCGCCCCGGTCGGAGGGCTTTAAGGTCTTGACGATATCGAACACGGCGCGGTCGTATATATATATGCCGATCACCGCGTAGTTTGTGTCGGGCTTCTCGGGTTTTTCCTCGATCTTTACGACTTTGTCTCCATCCAAAGTGGCTACGCCGAAGCGTTCGGGATCATCGACCTGCTTGAGGAATATCTTCGCGCCGACCTGCTGCTTTCCAAAATCCTCGACGGCCTTGCGGATCGATCCTTCGATTATATTGTCGCCCAGAATAACGGTTACGGGATTGCCCTCCACAAAATGCTCCGCCAACCCAAGGGCCTCGGCAATCCCGCCCTCGCCTTCTTGATAGGTGTAGTTTATGTGTTTGAGGCCGAACTCCTTTCCGTTTCCGATCAGCCTCAGGAACTCTCCCGCGCTGCTGCCGCCGGTGACCAGCAATATGTCCGTGATTCCGGCTTTCACAAGGGTTTCGATCGGATAATAGATCATCGGCTTGTCGTAGATGGGAAGCAGGTGTTTATTGGTGACTTTAGTAAGGGGACGCAAACGGGTTCCCAACCCTCCGGCCAACACGACGCCCTTCATTCCATATCCTCCGAGTTGTCCAAGTTATCCGACAGATGCGAGAAGATTATCGTCATTCGAGCGCCTTAAGGAAACTATCCCGGAATCCGGAAATGCCGCGCACGGCATCCAGGGCCAGCCGGGCGTCCGCCTCGTTTTCGTACGGGCCGACATAGACCCGATACCACTTCCCCTTCCCGGCAAGGTCCGCTTCGAAAACGCCTGCGGGAAATCCGGAGGCCATAATCCTTTTCCTGGATGCGCTCGCGTCGCGCCGGTTCGACGTCGACATGGCCTGAATCACATACATCGGACGCGCGACGCCGCGAACGTCCTCCCAGGGCGGCGCGGCCGTGGCGGCCTCTTCCGCAGGCTCCTCTGTGGGAAAAGAGATCGCCGGAATACTGCCGGGCCCCACGACAAGGCCCGCGGCCGTGGCGGACTCGCGCTCGTCTTCGGCGGCGACCGGAGCGGGCTCGGGCTCGCTGGAGGGCGACTCCTGTCCGTCTCCTGCCTCAACCGGCTGCATCGGCTCAACGACCGCTTCCGCGCTCCGCGGCGCGGTTGCCTGGTGTTTCTTCGCGGCCAGCCGGCCGCCTGCAAGCCCTCCTCCAAGCGAGAGAAGAAGCACGCCCGAAATCAGGCATATAAGCTGTCCGACGCCCATCTTCATCAGATTCCGCCTCGTCGATCGGGACGAAGAATCAACCCCCATATCTCGTTCACTTTACCATTTCGCGCCGAAAGCTGTCAACGAGCGCATATGCGATCCGGCGCGGGCCGCGATTGACGCTCCCGCATTTTTGTGGTATTCTCTTGATAAGTCCGCTATGCATAACATTCCGAACAAAGCCTTCCGAAGGGCAGGCATCAGGCAGTCACTCGCCGGGCTAGTCGTCGCCGTTTTGCTCGCTTGCTTTTCAGCTTCGGCCTATTCCCGCATCATCGACGGCGTAGCCATCGTCGTCAACAGGGACGCCGTGCTTGTCAGCGAGATAAACGAGGCGATGCTGCCGCTCCTGCAAGAGTATAAGGCCAAGTACGCCGGAGCCGAGCTTAAGAAGAAGATGTCGGAGCTGCGCGAGACAATCATCAAACAGGCTGTCGAAACCAAGCTTATCCTGCAGGTGGCGAAGGTCAACGGGATCACCGCCGACGACAAGGCGGTGGACAAGCGGATCGAGGCGGTCAAAAAGCGGTTCCCGTCGGAAGACGAGTTCCTGCGTGCGCTGAGCGCCAAGGGTTTGATGTTCAGGGAATACCGCGAGCAAGTGGTGGAACAGGTCCTCGTGCAAGACACGATCATGCGTGTGCTCGGTCCCGAGATCAGCGTCCAGAACGACGAAATAGAGGAATACTACAGGACCCACATGGACGAGTTCGAGGCCGAGCCGAGGGTCAAGCTGGCCCAGATATTCCTCACGGTCCCGAGAGACGGCTCGCCTGAAGAGATCGAACAAGTGCGGCAAAAGACCGAACAACTGAGCGTGCTGATCGAGGACGGGATGGATTTCGCGGAGCTTGCCGAAAAGTATTCCGAGGGTCCCTACAGCGAAAAGGGCGGGCTTGTCGGCGTGATCGGTCCCGAGGAGATCCTGCCCGACCTTGAGAAGACCGCTTTCGGCCTGAAGACCGGCGAAGTCAGTCCCGTCATCAAGACCGCCTACGGCTTTCACATCCTGAAGGCGCTTGAGGCGACACCGGCCCGGAAGATCGAATTCGAAGAGGCCAGGCCGCTCATCGAGGAGCGCATACAGGAAAAAAAGCGAAGCGAAAATTATGACGAATGGATAGAAAGGCTCAAAGAGGATTCCTATATCGACATAAGAATCTGAGGCGAGGCGAGAAAAAAGATGACCACGATAATCGATGTCAAGGCTCGTGAAATCCTGGATTCCAGGGGAAATCCTACAATCGAAGCCGAAGTGGCGCTCGCAAGTGGAGCGGTCGGCCGGGCCGCCGTGCCCTCGGGAGCTTCGACGGGGGAACACGAAGCGGTCGAACTGCGCGACGGCGACAAGAAACGCTACGGCGGCAAAGGCGTGATGAAGGCCGTGCAAAACGTGAACGAGATCATCGGCGTCCACGTAGTCGGCATCGACGCCACGCAGCAGATCGTGCTCGATGAGACGCTCCTTGAGCTGGACGGCACGCCCAACAAGAAGAATCTGGGCGCAAACGCCATCCTCAGCGTGTCCATCGCCACGGCGAAGGCGGCCTCGATCGTGCTCGGCCTGCCTCTGTACCAGTACCTCGGCGGAGTGAACGCGCACCTGCTGCCCGTCCCCATGATGAACATACTCAACGGCGGCCAGCACGCCGACAATAACCTGGACATACAGGAATTCATGATCGTCCCCGTCGGCGCCAAGAGCTTCCGCGAGGCGCTTCGCAAAGGCGTGGAAGTGTTCCACGCGCTCAAGAAGATACTCTCGAAAAATGGCCTCATAACCTCGGTCGGCGACGAGGGCGGTTTCGCGCCAAACCTCGACTCCAACGCCGAGGCGCTCGATTACATAATGAAAGCGATCAAGGCGGCCGGATGCAAGCCGGGAAAAGATATCCTGATAGCCCTCGACGCCGCCGCCAGCGAGTTCTTCAACAAGGCCTCCGGAAAATACATCCTGAAAGCGGAGAAGCGGCCCGAAAAGAGCGTCGGCGCCATGATCGATTATTATGGCGGTCTTGCGAAGGAATACCCGATAGTCTCGATCGAGGATGGGCTCGCCGAGGACGACTGGGACGGCTGGCAGGCCCTGACCAAGAAGATGGGCGATAAGGTTCAGCTCGTCGGCGACGACCTTTTCGTCACCAACACAAAGCGCCTCCGGACGGGGATAGAGAAGAAGGTGGCCAACTCGATTCTCATCAAGCTCAACCAGATCGGCACCGTCACCGAAACGCTCCGCGCCATCGAACTCGCGAAGAGCGCCGGATATACCTCGGTAATATCGCATCGAAGCGGTGAGACCGAGGACTCGACAATCGCCGACATCGCCGTCGCGACGAACGCCGGACAGATAAAGACGGGCTCGGCCTCGCGATCGGACAGGATAGCCAAGTACAATCAACTGCTGCGCATAGAGGAAGAGCTTGTGGACGTCGCCGCCTTCGCGGGAGAAGACGCTTTCCAGTTTGCAAAATGAAACTATCGCTTGGAAAAATCCTGAAATTCCTGCTTGTGGCGCTACTCGTGGCCGGGTGCGCGTATATCCTCAGACCCGGCTTCGCCAAGTACACCGAGAATCGAAACGAGGTTGAACGGCTGGAGGCGGAGATCGTGGAGCTCGAGGCCGAGCGCGCCGGGCTGGAGGCGCAGATGCAGGCGCTGGAGGAAGAAGACCCCGAACTGATGGAAAGACTGGCGCGCGAGAAACTGCATCTCGGCAAACCGGGCGAGATCGTATTCCGATTCAAGAAGGAGGAATAGCCGTCGCGCCCGCGCTCTCTCACGCTTCAAGCATTCCCATTCCGATGAAAGCTTTCAGTGGATCCCGTCCTCATTTCCCGCCGAACCGCGCAGTCCCCGCGTCGATGCTGAGCGGGCCCGAGCCGAAGTAGGCGACCATAAACAGCCCGCCCATGATGGCCATGTTCTTCATGAACTGGATCTGCTGGATGCGTTCTGCGAACGCGGTGTGGAAAATGAGCGTGGTCGGAACCAGGAATATTATCAGCGCGATCGCGCCCCATCGGGCTTTGTATCCGAGCAGCAGCGACAGCCCGCCGCCGATCTCCAGCGCCATCGCGCCGAGCAGGAACAAGGCGGTCAGCGGCATGCCGTGCGACGCCATGTATTGCTGAGTGCCCGCGAAGTTGAAGATCTTCCCGAATCCCGACATCAAAAAAATCTGGGCGATCATAATCCGCCCTATGAGCGGCGCAAAATTCTTCATCCCTTTCTGCCCTCCTCCCAAGAAGCCTGTCGATTGCGGCCCGTGTCGCCCAAAGCTTGACATGTTTGAGGAGGCCTCGCTAGTAAAGGAGGCACGGCCGAATGAATTCGGCCCTGCATCCCTTCGCGAAGAAATGAATGCAGCGGCGCTGTCGGCGGCCAGAGTCACGGACTCGACCGGCCGCAAGGATGCGAAGCATCCTATGGCGCCGGCGACTCGCCGGGCCGCGCGACGAAGATCATCTCGCCCGGGTCCTTCGAGCCGAACGGGCTCCTATCGTAATCGGCATACAATTGCTCGACCTCGAACCCGGCGCGCGCCAGCAGGTGCTCTACCTCATACCGGAAGAAATATCTTAACCGGATGCGCTGCGGCAGCACTTCCTCGCGGCCGTCGGGATGCGTGACGTGGTGCGCCAGCTCTACCTCCACGGTCTGATCGAACAGGTTCCGCGAAAGGTTGCGCGCAACTCGCACCACCTTCCGTCCGTCGGGCATGGTAAACTCCGGCTCCACCTCCCGGCGTTTCAAGTATTTCTCATCGGTCAGGCGCCCCAGGTCGGGATTGAACAGGTCGAGCACAAGCCTGCCGCCCTCGGCAAGATGCCTATGAATGCTGTTCAGGCAGGCGATCTGGTCTGCAATGGAGGCAAGATGCTGGAGCGAGCGGAACGGCGTCGTCGCAAGCGCGAACTCGCGCCCGACATGAAAATGTCTCATATCGCCCTCGACTAACCGAACCCTAGCCTGCACCTCTTTCGGCTCCTGTTCCAACTTATTTCGGCAGAGCGAAAGCATCGCAGGGGACAAATCGAGACCGACTATCTCGATGCCCGCGCGCGCGGTCGGAATCAGCACGCGGCCCGTGCCACACCCGATCTCGAGCACCGGCCCGTTCGATTCCTTCGCCATCTCGACGAAAAAGTCGACGTCCTGCCGGTTACGGTACGGCACGACATGATCATAGAACTCGGCGATAACACCGTACTGTTCCTGCATTTCCGCGGGCTCCATCCGCCCATCCTTCCTCACCCACATGGAATACGGGCCCAACGGGGACGGTCCCTGGGATTAACGATCAGACAGTTTCACTGTCCCCGTCTATAAAGAGTTGTCGGCGGCGTCCCTCACGGCTTATGCCCGGTGACGCGGCTAAGAATATTGTGAACGAACTCGATGGATTCGACCTGCCCAAAACCGGCCTCTTCCATGTAGCCGCGGACCTCGGCATCGCTGTGCGCGCGACCTCTACTGCCAAGCAAAGCTTCGTGTACCGACCATGTCGCCGATATCGGCGGCCCGGTTTTCTCATCATTCAGGTTCTCCGCAATTATGTGCATCACTCCTCCGGACGGCAGGATTTCGAACGTTTTCTGAATGATTGCGCGCGCCTCGTCCGGCCCATATTGCGTCAGGTTGCCGTTGAGCATCACTACATCGGGGCCATCGGGAAAAGGGTCGCGAGTAAAGTCGCCCGCGTGCGTCTTGATCCGGTCGGAAAGACCCTCGGCGGCAATCAACTCGTCTGTTACTCGACACACATTGGCAAAATCGAACACGAGGGCGCGAAGATTCGGGAAGCGCCGGCACAACGAGACGCAATATGCGCCCGAACCGCCTCCGAGGTCAAGCACGAGGTTGTAGCCTGAGAAATCAAATTGCTTGGCCAGCTTGCTGCCGGCCCCAAGCCCGACGTTGAACATGGCCCTCGTGAGCATCTCGGCCTGGTCGGCCGTCATTTTCTCATAGATGCCCAGAACTGAGGGCGGATTCGGATCGGCGAGCCTATCGGCCAGATTGATCCAGTCCGCGAAATCGGCCTTTCCCATAAGCGACCATGCGCCGAAGTAGCGCGGCTTGCCCTCGACGAGGTACATCTCCACATCCGGAGCATTCACATAGCGGTCACCCTGTTTTTCGAGCAGTCCAAGCGCCGTACAGGCCACCGCGAGCCTTTCGGCGTTCAACAACGAAAGGCCGCACGCCGAGGCAATTCTTTCGATGGTCGCGGCCCCTTCGGAAACTTTGGTAAAAAGACTCAGCTCGATTGCAGCCATCAGAACCGCGGTATGCTTGAATCCGAAGCCGATATTCTGAATTCTTTCGGTCCCGATTCGTGGAGCGTCGGACAAAGATGCCATTGCACGGTCTCCTTTCGATCTCTTTCAATAATGATAGAGAATTGTATCACATGGAAGCAAAACCATCCACGCCGACTCATCCGATCGCGGCCCTTATGTGTCAAAATTGTATAAAGACCGACTTTTGCTGAGCCCAACGGGTGTGTAGGCCCCCAATCGATAGAAA
>CBFDAY010000043.1:0-12880 GCA_965602895.1 uncultured bacterium | reverse complement strand
AGGATGTCCTGCAAATGGTCAAGGACTCCGGCGTCAAAAGGGCGGTGTTTCATTGGTACAGCGGGCCGGTCGAGCTAGCGGAAGAGATAGCCGCGTGCGGGTTCCATGTTTCGGCGACACCGGCGGTCGCTTACAGCGAAAAACATCGGGCCGTGATCGAGAGCGTTCCGCTGGAAAGCCTGCTTCTCGAGACCGATTGCCCCGTCAAATACAATGACATTCCCTCCGAGCCTGCGACCGTGAGGGTGACCCTGGAGGAAGTCGCAAGGCTCAAGGGGAAGGAGATCGAATTGGTGGCCGGAATAACTTCCAAAAATGCAAGAGATCTTTTTGGCCTCTCCAGCAGGGAGTCGTAAAAACCGAGAAATCGGGGGAGGAGACATGGCAAAATGTTTGAGCCCATTACAATCAAGAACGTGAGGATTCGGAACAGGATAGCGCGTTCCGCGACGTATGAGGGAATGGGAAACCACAACGGCGAACCCAGCCCACAGTTGGCGCGGCTTTACAACACTCTCGCCGAGGGCGAGGTCGGTTTGCTTATCACCAGCGCCACGATTATCGAAAGGTTCAAGATGCCTCTGCCCGAAGGCGGGGACATGGCCTACCCGACTTTCATCGACACCGACGAAGTGATCGAGCTATGGAAACCGATCGTGGCCGACGTAAAGGCTCGCGGCGCGGCCATCGCCATGCAGATCGTGCATCCCGGCAGGCAGGAAGCGCCCGTCCTGAGGATGGGCGAGCCTCCGCTTGCTCCCTCGGCGGTCGAAGAAAGGGAGTCCGGTGTCGTGCCCCGCGAGATGACCGTAGATGAGATCAGGGACATGGTTGAGAAATTTGCGCAGTCGTGCCGTCGCGTGAAGGAGGCCGGTTTCGACGCCGTGCAGCTTCACGGGGGGCACGGATATCTCATCAGCAACTTCATATCTCCCTACACCAATCTCCGCAATGACGAGTACGGCGGTGACACAGAGGGCCGCGCGAAGTTCATAGTCGACATAGTGCGCCGCGCGCGCGAGCTTGTCGGCGATGACTATCCCATCATGATAAAGTTGAACTGCGACGACTTCGTTTCGGAGGGGCTGACTAAAGAGGAGGCGGCGCGGATCGCCTCCATTATCGAGAAGGCCGGCATCGACTGCATTGAAGTGACCGCCGGAATATACGAGACTCGAAACGAAATGAGCCGCAAGGGGATAAACAAAGAGGACAAGGAAGCTTATCTGCGCATTTACGCCGAGGCCCTTAGGGAAGCGGTGAGCATGCCTATCATACTGGTCGGCGGGATGCGGTCCCCGAGCGTGATCGAGAAAATCCTCTCCGAAGGCGTCGCCGACATGGTTTCGCTTTGCCGGCCTTTCATTCGCGAGCCGCAGCTCGTCAAGCGCTGGAAAGATGGCGACCTCGGCAAGGCCGCGTGCATCTCCTGCAACCAGTGCGCCGACAACACGTTCACACAGCCCATGCGCTGCTACGTGGAAGAAAAGGAGAAAACGGGCTGACGGTGTAGCCGACGGTTCTGCATGCGTGTTGTCCGCGACCCGGAGGCGCCGCGCCCCGAAGCGGGAAACGCGCGCGGCGGGGCAGGGGAGGGTCCCGACAAATCAGGGTGAGTGCTGCCGCACAAAATCAAGGATGTCGCGCACGACGGCGCCCCGCGCTTCCGTCATGAATGCGTGGGCGGTATTCTCGTAGCGCTTGAGCGCCGGGCCCGGAACGCGGGCCGCAATGATTTTGGAGTTCTCCGGCGGAATCAGGATATCTTCCGTGCCGGTCATAACAAGCGTCGAAGGGCTGATCTCGGGCAGGCGGCCGTAAGCGTTGTGGCGCATGGCGGCCGCCATCTGGCGTTTGAATGAAAACGCCGGCGCCGTGTATGGGATCTCACGGCGCATCTTCTCCTCGAGCCAGTCCCAATTGTTCTCAATGAATTCCTGCGTGAAGCTCAAGGAGGGCCTGCCGCTTCTCGTCGGGCCACTGAAGGCGGTAGTCGACAGTAATCGCTACGCTATTTTTCCTCATCGCCGATATAAAGGTACAGGATCTTTTCGCGGACAAACAGTTCCTGGATGTCCTTGCAGATTCTTGCCCGGTATTGCTTGACCAAGGCGCTGTTTGACATGATCATGTCGAGTTGCCTGGTATGGATGGCCAGGTAGCCGATTATCCTCAGGTTTCGCATCATGAAGTCCTTATCATAGTCTTCAAGGCGCGCCGTCAGATTGTCTTCCTTGATCTGTACCCTGAAGTGGTATCCTTCAAGAATCTCCTTCACGAAAAAGATCCGCTTCCGCCTTCTCTCATAGTCGGCGGCTCCACCCTTGAACTGAAAGCTTATGTAATTCTCGCTTGGATTGTCGCCGACCATCGCCTCGACGGTGGCGAAATGGAATCCCAGCCTCGAGGTCAGGCTGCAGTAGTTCTTTGAGATCATGAAGTAGTTGCGGTCGGCATATTTTGAAGGAGCGCCGGTGGTCAGGGCCGTGTTCTGTGTGGCCTGGAACATGACCGAAAGCAGGCCCTTGCCGTCTATGGGCGGCGGCCCGGCCCAGGGCGTCGCGACTATCCCCTCCCATAGGGCGAGCATGGGAAAGGATTGTATATTACCGAGCTTCACGTATTTGCCCGCGACCTCCTCCCTGAACCCGTCGTCCAGGTTCAAGACCCACCATTTCAATGGCGCTTCCACCGTCAACTGCTTGCTCGAGCGCTCGGGGAAATGATGGTCTTTGCCGAAGTTGAACATCTCGGAAACGGACTTCTCATGACAGAACCTGGTGATATCGTGAAGCGTCTTGCAGCTCTCGGGCTTGAACGATATCGCGTCCGGGTCGAGCAAGTGCAGTGGAACGATATATTCAGCCGCGCCCTTCAGCGCCTCGTGGACGGCGCTGCCTTCCATAAGGTTCCTTGCTTTTTCCTCTATTCGCAGGAGTTCTTGAATTCGTCCCTCATACACCTTGCGGCCGTCGGCGTCCACCGTGACGGTCTCGCCCGGGCTCAGCGTATCGATTGCTCCCTTTATCGAGAACAGGGCGGGAACTCCGAATTCCCTCGCCACATTCGCAAGGTGCCCCGCAACGCCTCCTTGCTCCGTCACCACGGCGGCGGCCCGGTCGAGCAGGGTCGCCCATTGGGGTAGGGCCCGTGCCGCGACAAGCACCGCGCCCTTGGGAAACTTGAGCACGTCCGGGTCACTCCGAACCGTGAATGCCGGGCCGGCGGCCACGCCGGGGGCGGCGGTGACGCCTCCTTGAAGAAGGACGCTGCCGCGCTCGGCTTCTTCGGTTGTGCGCTCAGGCGTCTGCCCGGGGACCTCGACCTGTCTGAGGGGCCTGCATTGCAATATGATAATAGACTGGTCCTTATCGATGCACCATTCTATATCCTGCGGCGCCCGGTAATGCTGCTCCAGCCGGATCGCAAGCCGGGCCAGCTCCAGGGCCTGCTCGTCGGATATGGACGCCTCGCGCGCTTGTTCGCCCGTCATTTCCATTTTGCTCACGCCTTCGTCCGCGCGGCAGACGTACTTCTCCGATTTGGGTGGAATTTCCTTTTCCCTGATTTCAAATGGCTCGCTGCGGGAGATGGCGAAGTGATCGGTCTTGACGCTTCCGTCGACAACGGATTTGGGGACGCCCCACGTGGAATCGATCACGACCGAATCGTCCCGGATGTCCAAGGGATTTCGCGAATACATGACTCCGCCCGAGACGGCGTCGACCATGGCCATACAGCCGACGCACATCGCGACGTCTTCGTCGCGGATACCCCGGCTGAGCCTGTAGGTCATCGCGGGCAGGCTGTACTTGCTGGCGAGGACTTCCTTATACGTGTTGAGGATGTTCTCGCTTTTGACGTTGAGCACGGAACGGTATAATCCGGCGAAGGTCGAGCGCTGAAGATCTTCGCCCAGCGCGCTGGAGCGAACCGCCACGGCCAGTCGCCCTCCTTCAGTTTCCTTGAGGGCCTGATATCGGTCCGAGATGTCCTTTTCCAGGTCGGGCGGGATAGAGGCGTCAATAACGATCTGCCGCAGCGCTGCACTCAGATCGTACAGTTCGTCGAGCCGATCCATTTTCGTGGCCCGCATCCTCTTGACGATTTCAGGCTGCAGTCGGTTATGATCCATAAAGCGATGATAGCCCGCGGTGGTTATCACGAAACCGCTCGGGGTTTTCAGACCGATCTTGTTCATGACCTCGCCGAGGTTCGCCATTTTTGCGCCCACCTGGTCGGCTTGCTCCTTGCCGATTTCGGAAAGAGAGAGCGCGAGCGGCCCCTCTCTTGGCAGGTTTGCAAAATCGATATATGGGCTGATTTTTTCCCGGATCGAGTCGAATACCGCGTGGAGCGCTTCGTATTTTCCGGAGGAAAGGTTGTTCAGATGATGGATGATACTATGCACGCTTCCGGATGCGCGGAGGCACCTCTCTCTCACGAACATCATGCCGAAAGGCTGGGTACCCTCGAGCGCCTCCTCGACTTCGGCCATTATGTCGAGGACTCGGTTGTTGGCGCGAAGGAGCAGTCTGAACTGCCGGTAGCGGTCCTTGAAGTCGGCGCGGAGTTCTTCCGCGCTGCGGGCGCTGCTTTTTCCCCTCGAAAAAAGGGTTTTTATAAATTCAAACATTGTGCTCCGCAAACCTCGCACAAAAGAAGGGGGCCGAAGGCAGCCTGAAATCGCTCTGCGCCTCCTGCCCCCCTTTCGATAAGATTTAACCCTGCGGATTAGTGGCCCAGCCTGAGCCCCAGTCCCTCGAAGAGGTACATGATGGCGAAACCGTACCACAACGTATATACACCATAGAAGGCCAGCGAGAAAACGACCACGCCGGCCCGGTCGCCGATCTTCTGCGGCTCCACGCCGTAGTAGTTGTATGACGTTTCGACGGCCTTTTTCTTGACCAGTGTTACGACTTTTGCCTCTTTGAACAGTTTTTGGTGGTTTAGCTCTTTGTCCATCGCCTTGAGCGACTTCCACCAATTGTACAGCGCCAGCCTCTCGTCGTATCCATATTTTTCGTTGGTCTTGTCGGCGTTGTTATGGTACATGGCGTCGGCGTCGTCGAGGCAGCTATCGAGGATTTTGCCAAGGTCACCGTCTATCTTTACCTCGGTTCCCGACACAACCGCACTGGCGCCGGCCTTTTCATACAGCAGGGCCGTCAGCTCGGCCTGCTCTTCGTTTTCCATGGCAAGGGTTGCGCTAATGGAGCGGCCGATGAAGGCGTCGCTCTGTTCCCTGACCGCATCGATGTAGTATGCCGATCCTTTCGAGATCGAATTGTACAGATCGTCCAGATATTCGAGCGCGTTTCTGCCCCCGAAGAGCGGCATAAATATCAGAGCCAAAATGATCGCGAAAGTCGTGAGCAATCCCAGGCCCAGCGAGATTCTTTTTCTGTCGATACTCATGGCCGAGCCTCCTCTCCCTTTAGGACCGAGATGTTTTTGAGGAACGTGCCTATTACCCAGACCCCGAATCCGCCGATCACGAGGAAAAACGCCCAGACACCAATGCTCTCAAGGACGTCGCCGACCGTCTTTGAAATGGGAATTACGCCGAGTTCTCCCAGCGTGGAAGGCAGGGCGAAAATGCGGTTGATAAACCCGGCGAGCACGGCCATCGCGTAGAAGCCTCGGATGGTGATGCCCGGAACGACCTTTGTTACCATCGCTCCGATCTGGATGCCGAACAGCGAGCCCAGCAGCATTCCCATGGCCAGCGTGTAGAAGACGAAGCCGTAGATCGCATATTGGCTGATGGCCGCGTAGCCGGCGGTGAAAATGATTTGGAAGATGTCCGTCCCAACGGTGGTCAAAGACGACACTCCCAGAACGTATACGAAGATGGGAAATGTCAAAAAGCCGCCGCCCACTCCCATGATCCCCGCGGCAAGCCCGACCAGGGCGCCTGTGAGCACCAGGAACACCCAGGATATCTTGCGGCCGCCCGTGGTGAAATCGTGGTCGAACTTTACCATGGGCGGGATATTGACCGACTGCAGCCTTTGGGGCAGGCCGCCCATCTCGGCGCCTTCGATTTTGCCGCCGTGGGCGTCGCCGCCGGGTATGGCGTCCTTATCAAGCTCGGCCTTCCTGCTTTTCAGGAAGTCGGTCATTGCGTACGCGCCCAGCGAGCCCAGCATGAGCGAGTAGATCGTCGTGATGAAGGCGTTGCTCAAGACGGGATTGATCTCGTAGAGCACCCTGTTGATGATCCCGCCGGCTGTCGCCCCCAGGATCGCGCCGATAAGGAAGACAGCGGCCAGCGGCACGGATACGTTGCCCAGCTTTCTATGGATGACACTGCCCATTATGGCCTTGGCAAAGATGTGAAACAGGTCCGTGCCCACGGCCAGAATGCCCTTGACGCCCGCGCTCATCAACGCCGGGGCAATCACGAAGCCGCCGCCGGCGCCGATGCAGCCGGTAATCAGACCGGCGCCGAGCCCGATGAGAATCGATATGACGAAAATTATCGTCGAGTAATGTGCCGGGCTGTATGCTTTCTTGCCGCCCAGCACCTCGGGCAGCGCGCTGCTCATCTGATCGGCAAACGCATGGCCGAAGAGAAAAATAGGGATAAGAAGCAACCCCAGCAGTATAAGCCGCTTCCTGTCGCGGAGGATGGTGTTGGAGATCTCCATCTCCCAGCGCGCATGGGCCATGGCTCCCGCCATCATAAATTGGCCCCATTGCTTGAAGAAACCCATTTGCCGAATACCTCTCCTTTCGATATGCATTCTCTCCTGATTCTATTGGCGGAACCGCGTTGTCCGACGCAGGCGTCGAATATTATCATGCCTTGTCCGGGACATTCGATGGAAGGTGTGTGGCCGCGCCTGACCGGTTATCTTGCTGTGGGCAATATTTGTTCTGAGAGGGACGGAGTTCGATTCCAGGGAGGAACAGTCCATGCCCTGCGAATCGGCAGACCTCTTCCCGGAAGACTGCGCCAAAACGCTCGACAGCCAAGATTCGCTCAGGATAGCGGAGAATAAAGAAACACACCGTCTTCCGTAATATCTCACGACCGGCTTCTTAACTCCTGCAATGCGACTCATCAGGGTTCGATGCGGTCCTTAGCCGCCTCAGGTCCAGCGCGAAAGACCATGCATGGGGTGATGGTTGCGTGGTCGGAATCCTTGCGCCTTATTGTTTGAGGCTGCGTTTTGATTATCGCATAATTCAAGCAGAAATTCAAGGTGCAGGCCGCTTTTTGCCTTGACGCGTTAGAACGTGGCGCGAGAACGGTCACTGCCGGGGCGCCAGAATACTGGGATTCTACCGCGTGCCCGAAAAAAAGCGGACATAGTCGACCCGGTTTTTGCGGTGGGAAATCTTGGCTCGGATTCGATGAACTGCGGCCGACGGCGGGGAGGGTATGCGACAAAGGTAATACCGCACAGCGGACCTGAAAGTCAGGTGAGGAGTATCGGACGCTATCAAAATCTCATGTGGCGATCAAAACAAAGACTGCGGGCTCAGAGTAAAACTTCACCCGGCGCAAACGCACAACTATTCCCTTGCAGTAATTATGGAGATATGAGCTACTTCACCACGGTTGCTGCTCAAAACCCCATATTCTTCGGGAAAGAATTAATGCAGGGGTCGGCGTGCAGTGCTATGTACTCAGCGGATGGGAGGCAAGAAGACTCTTACAGCTTTACCACGTTTTCCGCTTTGAGACCTTTGGGGCCCTCAGTTGCTTCGAAGCTGACACGGTCATTTTCGGTCAGGGTCTTGAAACCTTCGCCCTGGATAGCCGAATGATGTACAAAAATGTCCGGTCCGTCCTCTTGAGTTATGAAACCAAACCCCTTTTGGTCGTTAAACCATTTCACTGTTCCTTCCGGCAAGACGTTTTCACCTCCTTTTGAGAAATTCGTGAAGCTCGTCCATTAACCAATTAAGCCCGCAAGAGCCAAACAAAACTCTTACGGACTTGACTAAGTTACAAAGCCAACTTACCACGAAGAGCTCCACTCTTGGGCCGAAGTATATCATACGTTACACATGTTGTCAAGGAATGTTCTCTCAGGGCGGGCCCCAATATTTCTATGGTTCTTGGAGCGTATTGTGTTGAAGACCATAAAGTCGGCCAAATACCACCAATTTCTCGAAAAAGGCCTCTGTACACTTCTGAAAATCCATAACTCTCGATATTTCAAGAGCCAACCCTTGGGGGAAGTCCTGCGGCGTGAATTGATGAGATTTTTTTTCGATGAAGGCGGGCAATTGGAATCTATGGGATTCACGAAAACGATCGAAGGCGGCGTCAATTGCCCGCCACCCCGGCAATGATAACGACCAGTATCATCACAATATAAAAGACGATAAGGAGGAGCGCCAGCGCGGAGCTTATGCCGCCGAGGATCGTCCCGGTGAGGGCAAACGGGCGGCCCTCCGTCGAAGACCTCCGGTTCTTTATGTTCTGCAGCTCGATAAGGCCGAGGATGAGCGCCGGGATTCCGAAGCACGGCCCGCACGTTACAAAGGAGAGTATCCCCAGCACGAATGCAGTGATCGAAAGCCCGCTCGGCGTGAAGGCGGATGCGTTAACCGGCGGCGGCGCCATTTCGGGTTGTTCGGGAATTTGTTCGGTCATTTTACGGATGTGTCGGTCTATGTGTTGGTTCCATGAATTATTAATGGGCCAGCGTGAGCGCGAGCTTGAATATCCAAGCGATGGCGAGCATCGCAACGATCGCCCATGACAGCCTATCCCACGGCAGTTTCGCAAGCGCCCCCAGAACGTCTTTCCCGGAGAGGGCCGCCCCGATTGAAACCGGCAGCATCAGCACGCAGACCACGAACCCAAGCGCGCCCACCGGTTGCGCCAGAAGCGCCTCGCGCACCTGGCCGCGCGCCATAAAGGCAAACGCGGTCGTCATTCCGCAGAACGGGCACGGCAGCCCCGTGAGCACATGAAAGTTGCACGGCCAGACCAGCAGTTGCTCATGCGTTCCGACGCCGCGCGGGTCCGGCTTGAGCCAGAAAGACAAAAGCAATGCCACGACGAGTCCGGCGGCGACGCCAACATGCGCGACGCGGACCATCAGCGCCCTGTTCTGCATGCGCCTGTCCGGCCGATCCGGCACAAATGCGTCTTGCGGCTCGTGAGGTCCGGAGCCGGTCTCGGCCTGGCTCATCATTTCCATGCCTTATTTTCTCCGGTGTTGCTTACAGGTCGGGAGCCAACTGCGTTTCTTCCCCGAGGCCGAAGATGTCCCTGTAGGCGGCGGCTTGGGCGGCGAGCACGAGCGGCGTGGTCACCAGCCAGCCCAACATCACGCTGTATCCCGCCATGCTGATCAAACATAGCACCAATCCAAACAGCAGAAACTGCCACAGGTTTTCCCTTATCTTATTGTAACTGACGGCGATGGCTTCGGTCGCGCTGAGACCCTGCTTGACAATGAGCTGGAATGTGAAAAGAAACGCCGTCTGAAGCAGCACCAAAAGCGCAAGTCCAATGAGCGAGGGCAACACGCACAACATAAATCCCACGCATACCACGATCACTCCGACAAACCCGAGAAGGAAAAAGATCAATCCCGCCACGAAGGACGCGCCGAAGAAATCGAATCCGGAAAACAGCCGCCTGATATCGGCATTGCCTCCATCCATCCGGTCGAAAATCATCAGGAACATGCCGCAGGTAAGGGGTCCGTATAAGATGGGGAAACACAGGCCGTTGAGTATATTGTACACAAGGCTTGCGAGTATGAACATTCCGACATCGGACACAAATATGTCCCATCCTTCCCTGAGCCAGTCTCCGGTTTTCACCACGGGAACGCCGGTCGAAAAAGTAGCCATTATGATGTCTCCTTATTCATTCCTACGGCGCCAACAGCGAGAAAGGATAGAACGGAACGTTTCTAAAGAACCAGAAGGCGATGATAATCACAAGCAAAGCCCAAATCCATCCGGCCGGAACGAAAACCCTCGGCAGCGACTTGCCTCTTATTCCGACCATCGCGCGCGACAGGAAGGCATACGCGAGAAACGGCATCGAGAGCGCCATCAGCGGATTCAGCCGGAAGGCATCCGCGAGATTCATGTGAAGCAGTTGGTGCAAAGCGCGAAGCGTGCCGCAGCCGGGGCAGTGGAGCCCCGTCAGCGAGTGGAAGAGACACATCGGATAAACGCTTGAATCAGCGGGATCGACAAAGAACAATATCGCCGATACGACGGCTACGGCAGCTACGATCGCCGCCGATTCGACGCGCTCGTTCCAGAACGACGCGGGAACGCCCGCTCGCTTGTCAGCAACATTGGCTGCGTCGCAAGTCATGTGCCTATCATCCAGCGGCCAATCCCGAAAGAACCGTGAGCACCATGAATCCCATGTACAAAATCATGAAGCCAAGGCCCAGCCCGAACGACCACCAACACCACATTTTCGCCCTGTTCGATGAGTCTACGGCGCCGTAGTAATCACCGGCTGCCAGCTTGCCGTTGACCTGGGCGGCGAAGACGATTGATACGATGCCCAAGGGCAGACAACAAAAAATCGTAACCAAAATCGCCTGCACAAGATAGTTGGGCACGCTGCCGACCGGCTGGCCGGCCATGGCCTGGGGAGGCGCCATCTGCGGGGGAGGCGCCGCTTGAGACGGAGGAGGCGGCGCCTCCGCCTGAGGCCCTCGAACGGGCTGCAGCTCGTGGTTGCATTCTATGCAGAAGGAAGCATTGTTGGTGTTTTCGGTTCCACAGTTAGGACAGTACACTGAACACCTCCTCGTATTGCCTGCGCTTCAGCTAATCTCACAGTCCGACTCGAAACTTGTCGCTACGGCTGATCCCATGAAGGACCGAATTGCTCCTTGATCGATTTGAGATTCAGGCAGACCAGCAGGGCCACCGGATAAACTAGTTTTGTGAAAGTAAGGAAGATCCCGCCCACAACGTTGCCGATCATCTGAGGCATTTGCGGCATATCCTCGCCCATCATCTGGCTTATCGAGGTATAAATAAAGAAAACGTTGATGGCAAAATCAACCAGCGCCCATGCTATCTCGGCTCCGGCGACACCCAGCGAGAGGCTGCGTCCCCACGGCCTCAGCCTGAGCAGCCCGATTCCTCCCGCAAGAAGCCCGATGCCGAGTATCAGCAGGACGAAGCCCTTTATCAGGTTGTAAGACTGCATCGGGCCGGAATAGATCGCGCCGAGAGCAGGCATATCGATGCCTTCCATTTCAGGCAGGTTCATCAGGAGGTCCATCCCCCGGGAAGCGAAAAGGAGGAACAGCAGCGAGCTGAGAGCCGATGCAAGGCCGCAGCACAAGCGAAACATGACCGAATAGAGGATACTGATGATCCCAAGCGCCATCACGCCGCCCGATGCTCTTCGCACGGGAAGGGGAGGCGCCGCGTATCCTGGTGGAGTCGTCACGCTGTTCCCCTTTCATACGCCGCAAAAATAAAATGATCGTCAAGAAGAAAAAGACCGCGGCCAACAGAAGAGACTGATCTGAGAAAACCGGCATTGGCAAAGAAATGAGGGGACTTCTGTCCAATAGGAGAGCAAAGGAAGCTCAATCCGGAACCGCCCGGCGCTGCAATCCGCCGGAACAAGCCGATATCAAAAAGGCGGGAATGCTCGCGCACCATTCACCTTACAGCCGTCCGAAGTCGCTGAATTCCAGTGAGTTCTTGCAGAAATATTACCATAGCGGTCTCTGCGTGTCAAGGAATTAGAAGGCCCATCGGCCGAAATCATCATAGCTGGAGCGTGAAGGAATGCCATGGAATAATGCGGCGGTGCGGCTGGTTTTTTGTGGCGCGGGCGTTATGTCGGGAAGGTATGATGCTGCGATGAGGGTTCGAACTGCTCTTTGATGGAAGCGCGAGTCAGAAAGACGAGCAGTGCTATCGGCAGCGCGAGTTGAAAGATCATTCCCACAGAAGTCCCGAATACCTGGCCGATGATCCGGGGCATGTTTGGATCCCCTTGCCCCATCGCACGGGCCATCCATGGATTAACGAGGAAAATGCCGATGAGCGAATTAATAATGTTCCATAGAATTGTCGCGACCGACGCCCCAAGCAGCAAGGCCCTGCCCCACGGCCTCAGCTTGAGCATTCCGATTCCTCCGAACAGGAACGACAGGCCTAATATCAATGAGACAAAGCTCCCGATTACCATGTATGCCATAAAGGGCCCTTGAAAGACCGCCCCGAGGTCAGGCACGTCGGGAATCGTGTTTTCCAGGAGATTGAAGAGCGCCGGCACCCAGAAAGGAAGCGACAGCCCTATGACTGAGCCACAGAGATGGAAGAGCACCGCATAGATGATGCTCAAAATCCCAAGCGCAGTCACGCCGCCGGAGGGCCTTCGGGGCATTGTCGGGGAAACATGATAAGGTTGTGGGGTTGTCATGGATACTGTCCTTGCACGGCAGTGGGCGCATTTATGAAACCGATGCGCTCTCGCTTCATCACTTCATTCTCCGGCTGTCCTTTTTTCCGCCGACCGAGAACTTCGAGAAGTGGCGTATTTCGACGGTGATCTCGTTGTGCTCGGGATCGACCGTGCCGCCCATCGCAACCCACCCGGGATTTGCCGGATCGCTCTCATCATAATAGTAAACCTCGAGCATCCCTTCGTCAAGCCCGGCGACTTCCTCGTCGGTGTAGCGGATAGTCAGCGTCATCGGCTCGATGAACTTCGGGTTCTCAAGGCCCTGCGCGTCCAAAAGCCGCATCGCGAAGAAGGTGTTCTCGCCCTCACTAAGCTCGGCCTCATCCTCTATCCGAAACGGCGTGCTGATCTTGACGTTGAAGTTTTCCTCGAGCGCGCCCGGCGGTACGATCAGGTTCGTGCCGCTGTTGTCGATCAAAACGCCGCCGAGGTCCATGTCCA
>CBFDAY010000042.1:0-12946 GCA_965602895.1 uncultured bacterium | reverse complement strand
TTCAAGCGAGGTTCAATGGATTCTCGCTTTCGCGGGAATGACAAAGGGGGCGCGGGAATGACATATGGAGGGATGCCGGGGTGTCACACACGCCACCCGCACATGAAGACGAGCCTGCAATAAACGTCTTTGCATACCAGTGCGAACAATGAGGGCCGGGTGGCGTCGGGCTGCCTGCTCCGCAATCGGGGCTATCAGAATTTGTTTCGCAACTTGAGACAATCTCACCATCATGGTAGGCTGGGTCGTCGGCGTGCTCATCAGTTATCAGAGCATCGGATAGAAAAACAAATAGCCGGGGCGGGTTCACCGTCCTGAGGCTGTCAAATCTTCTCCCGGCCTATGCCTGCCCCTTCGCCCGCAGGCGCTTGGTGGTGTCCTCGCCGCCGTTGAGCAGGTGGAGCAGAGGCGCCGGACGGTCGACACCCTCGATGAAGGACGGCCGGGCCTGCCAGGGCGCGACCGAGAGCACGTTCGTCATATCCATCCAGTACTGCAGCCGCGCGACATCCATGTTCCATACCATGTGGAAATGATTCGCGGGCGCGTACTGTTTGTACTCGGCCATCGACGCGTACCTGGGCACGACCCATGTGTGCGGCCACGTGACGTTGGAACTGTCGGCGACGGCCCCGGCAAGCCTGGGCGGAAGATCCACGGTGAACGCCTCGTCCCAGACGAGGCTGAACATGCCGGAAAGATCGCTGTAGGCCAGTCGACTCGCGACGCCCTCGATGCCGCCGGGAGAGATGAACGTCACGCTGTTGCCGCCGCCGGGGAAATAGTCGAGTTCCGCGCCGGGCATGGCGACGTTCTTCATGATGTCGCGGATCGAGTCGCCCGGCATGCCGGCCCAGTCAAGGCTCGCCGAGCCCGAGTTGTCGCCGTCGACGATGCCGCGCCGGGCCCAGACATCTTTCTTGGAGAACTTGATTTTGAGCCCCTTGGCAAGCTCCTGGATCTCCCACGGCTCCCATACCTTTCGAAAATCCATGAACAGCGGCGGATTTCCGCCCGAGAGCCATGTTGTAAACAGCATGGTCAGCAGACCCTGCACGTCGGCCTCGGTCGCGAAAGGCACAACCTCCTTGCGGCCGTTATGGTCGAATGAGGAGTTCAGCAGCGATTCGGCCATGTCGCATATCGGCAGGGGAATCCCGCGCTCATCGCTTGCCCACTCGAGCTGGTTCATGAACCCGCCGCCGACGGCATTGAGGTCCGCGATAATGTCGCGCATGATTATGTACATCGCCAGCGATCGGTCGAGTTTCTCGCTCGCGTCGTCCTGAGAGAGATCGATCCGGGCGCCGAGGTGGCGGTTCAGCCATGCCCGGAGCCTCTTCTGTTCCCCGGCGTCATAGGCCCCCTTGTCGAGCATGTCGGCGAGCAGCTTCATGTCGAGCCGCGTGATCTCCACGCCGAAAGCCTTGCGAGTCTGTATGACATGCGCCAGGGCCGTTTCCATCCCCATCGAGTCGTGACCGAAAACCACAATGCGCCTGCCCTTGAGGCCCGCGTACGTAAGTGCCGCGTAGCACCAATCGACAAGCGCCTTGACGGTGGCGTCGGAGGGCCTGGGTCGTGGGCCGGTGTCGGGCCATGTGCCGACGTTGAGATGCGTGAGCCGGCCCGACTGCGCGAGCGCGCCGTTGACGGCGTGGGCGAACACGACGCCCGGCTTGGGCGCGCTGTTGCCGCAAGTGATATTGAGCGGCAAGTCGGCGGGCATATGGGCGAGCAAACTCATCAATGTAAGCTGCGGGAAAGCCCACGTGTCTGGCGTGCACACAATGGCGCCGACGCCCGCCTCCTTGAACTGCCGCGCCACAATGTCGGCCTGCTCTTCGCCGTCGATTAGGGTCGAAGCCCATACCACCTTGACGGGCGTGCCGTCGGGCATCTTGACATACGTGGCGATGATGTCCGCGATGATCTCCACGATATTTGCGGTCCGGTCGCGCGATTCCCTGTCGATCCGCGGGTCGCAGGCCGCGCATACGCCGAACGTCATGATAGAGGGTGTGGCCTTTCTGCTCGCGGGAAGCCTCTTTGCTTTCGCCATTTTCTCTCTCCTTATCGTTGCCGATCAAGATAGGATGAATTCCGATCGCAATTTTAAAGCAACGGATGCCTCTTGTCGCAAACCATTACGCCCGCTTGCTTGTGACGTCGGCCTCATAGCGGCGCACTTCATCTATCCACGCATCTCTGACGGCAGCGTCCGCCCTCAGGCAGTAGCAATCCCAGATCGCGCCGAATGGCATTGTCTTGAGTTCTTCCATAAGCGCCAGGCGGCCGAAGTTGTCGCCCGCTTCTTCAAGCTCCCGCAGTTTCGAGCTGGGCTCCAGGAGGGCGATCAACAAACCCTTTAGCGTGGCCCTCGCACCGATAACCCACGCCCCGATGCGGTTGATGCTCGCATCGAAGAAGTCAAGGCCGATATGCACGCGGTCGAGAACGTTGCCCCTGACAATTTCTTCGGCGACGCTCCTTACTTCGTCATTGAGAATGACGACGTGGTCGCTGTCCCACCGTACGGCGCGCGTTATGTGAAGAAGAATTTCATCGGCGACCTGTAATATTGCAGAAAGCTTGTCGGCGACCGACTCGGTTGGATGAAAATGTCCCATGTCGAGACAGAGCATGATCCCCCTTGTCAGGGCATACCCCATGTAGAACTCGTGCGAGCCGACAACGAACGACTCGCTTCCAATGCCGAACAGCTTGCTTTCGACGGCGTCTTTCATTTCCAAGCTGTCGTACTCAGCCGCGAGCGCCTCATCGAGCGCATCCTTCAGCAGAGCGCGATGCGCCCAGCGGTCGGCCGGGATGTCCTTCGAGCCGTCCGGAATCCAGATGTTGTGGATGCACGGGCTTCGCAGCTCGCGCCCCATGATGGCGCTTATCCTTCGGCATCTCTTGACGTGCTCGATCCAAAATTCGCGTATCCCCTTGTCCTCGCTGCTCAACGTGAAGCCTGAACCGGCCTTTGGATGCGAGAAGCAGGTGGGATTGAAATCGAGTTTCAGCTTGTTGAGCTTTGCCCATTCGATCCAGTCCTCGTAATGCTTAGGTTCGATTTCGTTTCTGTCCACGAACTCCCCGCCAAACTCGCCGTAGCTTGCGTGCAGATTCAACCGGTGGCGTCCCGGTATCAACGAATAGACCTTTTCAAGATCCATCCTGAGTTCATCGACCGTTCGCGCTTTCCCGGGATAGTTGCCCGTTACCTGAATGCCGCCGCCATCAAGACGCGCGTCCGGCGTCTCAAATCCGCCGACGTCATCACCCTGCCAACAATGAAGAGAAAGGGATATGCCCTCAAGTTTTCTGAGGGCCTCTTCGGTATCAACCCCCAGCCGGGCGTAACACTCGCGAGCCGCTTCGTAGGCCCTTTCGATCTCCGAACCGTGCATGGAGTTTCTCCCTGAGTAATCAGCCTGCCGCCGCTTATGCGTCGATCAAGTTGCGGAATCGGTCGTATGCCGCGTCCCATTCCGCCGTTTGCCGAGGCTCGAATACCGTAAGCTCAAACGAACGCCTGATGACCCCGCGCATATCGGCCAGGTTGGCGATGAATCCGGCGGCAAGCGCCTGCACCATGATGTTGCCGACCGCGGTTGCTTCCGCGGGTCCCGCAATGACGGGAAGGCCCGCCGCATTTGCCGTGAACCGGCACAACATGCGGTTCTGCGCCCCTCCGCCGATGACGTGTATTCGATTGATCGGATGGGGATACGCCCGCCTGAGCTGATCCAGGACGAGACGGTATTTTAGGGCCAAACTCTCGAGGATGCAGCGAACGAACTCACCGGCCGATTCCGGAGCCTTTTGCCCGGCGCCCGAGCAAACTCGGCGGATCGCCTCGGGCATGTCCGGCGGATTCAAAAACTCCTCGCGATCGGGGTCGATGAACGCTTTGAAAGGCGCAGCGGATTGCGCCGAATCCATCAGTTCTTCATAGCCGCACTCCCGCTCATTTGCCCACGATCTGCGACATTCTTCGAGCAGCCAGAGCCCGGCAATGTTCTTGAGAAACCTGAATGTCCCCTCCACCCCGCCTTCGTTGGTGAAGTTCAGTTGCAGCGACTCGCCGTTTATGATGGGGTTTTTGGTTTCCACCCCCATCAGCGACCACGTTCCGGAGCTGATGTATGCCCAGTCGGCGCCCTCGGCCGGGACCGCCGCCACGGCGGAACCCGTATCATGTGTGGCGACGGCGACGACCGGAACCCGCTCAAGCCGGACCTCTTCAGCTATCTCCGAGGTCGTCTCCCCTACCCTATCGCCGGGCGAAACAACATCCTGCATCATCTCCGTCGGTAAACCCAGCGCCGCGAAGATTTCATCTTCCCAATTGTTCTTTATCGGGTTGAAGAGCTGGGACGTTGTGGCGAAAGTGAACTCGGTTTTCTTTATCCCGGTCAGAAGGTAGGTCAGCAGGTCGGGGATAAAGAGCAGGCCGGTAGCAATATCGAGCAGCGGCGATTTATCCCGAACCATGGCCTCGAGCTGGAACAGTGTGTTAAACGGCAGGAACTGAATCCCGGTAAGCTCGTACACGCGCTCGCGCGGCAGCTTGGCAAAAAAAGATTCCATGGCGCCTTCGGTGCGACGGTCGCGGTATCCATACGGCAGGCCCAGGATGCCGCCGTCTTGCGCGAGCAGCCCGAAGTCCACGCCCCATGTATCGATACCCACGCTCAGCGGCGGCCCGCCGTTTTCCTGCGCGCAAAGCCGTAGGCCCTCCTTGATCCGCTCGAACAGGGCAAACAGGTTCCAATGCAGGCGCCCCTGCACGGAGATCGTACCATTGGGAAAGCGGCATATCTCCCGCATGCGCAGCCTGCCGTCCCGCAAGTCTCCGAGCATGCCGCGTCCGCTTGAAGCGCCGAGATCGAAGGCGAGGAATCCGGATGGCCTCATTGGCTATTCTTCCAGCTTGAACTCACGAGTCAACTCATCAAGCTGCTCTTTGGTGAGCCCCGTGGGAATGTGGCCCACGCCGCGACACGTTAACACAAGCGAGGCCGCCTTGGTCGCAATGTCGACAAGATCGAAAGCCTCCATCGGGGTCTTGGCCCCGGCGACGCAGCCATGCATCTCCCACAACACCACCGAATAGCCCTGTCGGAAGCAGCTCACCGTGGCCTGCGCCAGCAATTCGGAACCCGGCACGGCATAGGGAACAAATCCGACGCCCTTGGGAAGATTGACTTTGACTTCGGGATGAATGCACCAGAGCGCCCGATTCAGAGCAGACTCGTCGCGATATTCGGGAAGATGTGTCAAGGCTATCAGTTCTGTGGGATGAGTGTGCAGCACGACTTTTTCGACGGCGTCATTTTCGCGGAGGTGCTCATGGAGTCGAAGGTGGGTTGGGAACTCCGACGTGGGCCGAAAATCGGGACTGGAGTCGCCACCCCATACCAATCGGTAGCCGGTCCCATCATCCGAGATTCGCAGTATGCACGCGTTGCCTGCCGCGTCGCTCGACATGTCTCGGAAACGGCGCCCGGAACCGGTCACGAGGAAAAGGCGGCCTGCCAAAATGGGATAAGCGCACTCGAGCCTTGTGGAAGCGCGCGAACTCCCATCAAAGCCGTGCCCGGAAATGTGCTCCGTAACATCAACGGACATGTTGCCGGCGTTGCGCTCCGCCCACCCTTTCTGCCACAAATGACTCGATACCGCGAGCATCTCATCCAAAACCGCGCCCAACGCGGGATTCTCCGAAACCAGGTCTCTCATGATCGCTCCAAAAATGAGGCCGGCCATAAGGCAATGCCGAGATTATACCGCATTGAGTCCATGTTGGCAACAGCAGGTGACTCAGGGAATGCGGTCCTTGCCGGAATCCGCCGGCGTTGCATATCAGCCCCGATCTCCGTCTTTAAGCTTGCCGCGAATATGCCTGTTTACGCGCCTCACTGCTTTAATGAGGGATCATCCGGCGTCGCGGGAGGGAGCATGATTCCCCTCGCAAATCTCAAAGGAATGCAAAGGATGGCGGCTCCCATTTGACAGCATGGCCGGATATTCCGTAAAATAGTTAAATTAAGCATCCTCTCATAATCAGCTGAATCTAAATATCGCCAAAAGCGAAAATCGGGACGTTTCTTTGCGGAGGAACCTATGGCCGTAATAACGATTTTCAGCGCGTCATATTGCCACGGGGATGAAGTCGCCGCCGAAGTGGCCAAGATGCTTGGCCACAAACTCATCGACAAAGAAGTCGTGGAGTGGGCCTCACGGGAGTCCGGAATTCCGGAAGAGAAACTCGCTCGCGCGATGCGCGGCTCGACATCTCTGCTCGATAAGTTCATCCGGGAAAAAGATCGCTATATAGCCTACGTGAGACTGGCCGCGGCGGAGCTGCTCAAGGCGGATAACATTGTATACAAGGGCTTTGCCGGTCACCTGCTGCCCAGGGACATATCACACGTCCTTAAAGTGTGCCTTGTGGCCAACCATGACTACAGGGTCGATGCCGCGGCTGCGAGCGAGGGGATATCGGAAAAAAGCGCCCGCCGAATAATCAAGAAGGACAACGAAGAGCGGAAAAAGTGGACGCAGCACCTTTTCGATCTCGGCCCCTGGGACAAGAAGCTTTACGACATTAAAATCCCGATGCATTCCTCGACCGTCGAAGAGGCGGCGAAGCTCATCTGTGAAAACGCCCAGAGTCTACAGCTTCAGACAAAGCCGGAATCGCAAAAAGCAATGGACGACTTCGCGCTTGCGGCCAGGGTTCGGGTGGCTCTTATCGAGAAAGGCCATAACGTCGATGCAACCTCCGACGGCGGAAGCGTGACTATCCTTATACGCGAGGACTCCATAAGGCTGGAACATCTTAAGAAAGAACTCAGTAAAATCGCCGAGGCCGTTCCCGGTGTGGAAAGCGTCGATGCCCGCCTGGGCCCCAAATCCAAGCGACACACCGTCTTCGAGTTCGAGATGCCGTCGAAGGTCCTCTTGGTCGACGACGAGAAGGAATTCGTACAAACCCTCTCCGAACGCCTGCAAATGAGGGACCTGACCACCGCAGTCGCATACGACGGAGAAGAGGCGCTGTCTTACCTCGAGGAGGTCGAGCCGGAGGTCATGATCCTCGACCTGAGGATGCCCGGAATCGACGGCGTAGAAGTGCTGCGCAGGGCCAAGAAAAAACACCCCAATGTGGAAGTCATCATCCTGACCGGGCACGGAACGGAAAAGGACGAGACCCTGACCCGCGAGCTGGGCGCGTTTGCATACCTGGAAAAACCGGTGGAAATGGAAAAGCTCGCGCAGACCGTTAAAGAGGCCTACGCAAAGCTGAGGAAAAAAGAAGCCGAGCGCAAGCAGGAAAACGACCAAGATACATAATGGAGCGCCGATTCAGAGAGAACCCGGCCGCTCCGTGTGGATCACCCCCCACCACTTCACCGAAGACAAAGGGCCGCAAAGAGGAGCATAGCGCCGGACAGCCCGCTCCCAAGCTATACGCTCCACATGCTCCACTCCATCCCCCAGTGACGCGAACCAACCTCAAATACCTCCCCAAGGACAAAATGAATATAGTTCATAATAAAAATTGTGCTCATTAAATCTATGGCATCAGATAGTTTACGAAGGCGCAGATACCTGAATTTCAAGAATACTGCTTGACAGAATCCATTGCTATATGGTAACTTATGTGCAAGGTAGATAGTTGGACTGTTTACTTTCATCCTTCTGGTTTCGGTCGGTTTTCTGCGGCGCAGAAAACAATCCAAGAATTTTTTCCAAAAAAACGCCGGTCAAACCCACAAAGGCCACTTCCTCAATTTTTGTTCATAATTCATTAGCAACATCGACATACCTAACGAAGAAAAAGGAGGAACGACTCCTTGGATAAAAAACTCGTCATATTCCAGCCTTCGGGCCGGCGCGGACGCATCGAAAAGGGAAAAAACCTGCTTGAAGTCTCGCGCGAGCTGGGCGTTGATATCGAGTCCGTCTGCGGAGGCCAGAAAACATGCGGGAAATGCAAAGTGCGCGTGCAGGAGGGCTTCTTCGAGCGCCACGGCATCCATTCGACGCGCGACAACCTCTCCCCCCTGGCCGAGGAAGAGAAGAAGCTGCTCTCCGAGGATGAGATTTCCGAGGGCTATCGGCTCGCCTGCGCCGCCGATGTTCTGGGGGATGTTCTGCTGTTCGTGCCGGAGGAAAGCAGAGGCGGCAAGCAGGTTGTCCGCAAAGAAGTCACGCTCAGGGAAATAAGACTCAATCCATCAATAAAGACCCATACCGTAAAACTCGAAAAGCCGACACTGGCCGATCCGACCGGTGACTACGACCGGCTGCTCAAGGCGCTCGAGACACAGCACGCGCTGCGAGGCGTGACGGCGTCGATGCCGGTGCTCAGGCGGCTTCCTCAGACGCTCCGCGAGGGCGACTGGGAGGTCACGGCCGCCGTGTGGATGGAAAAAGAGATACTGAGGCTGGCGCCGGGCTCCTCCATGAAGTGCTACGGTCTCGCCATCGATATCGGTACGACAACGGTCGCCGGCTACCTTTGCGACCTCTCGACGGGCGAGGTCGCCGCCGTCCACTCGCTCATGAATCCGCAGGTGACATACGGCGAGGATGTAATGTCGCGCGTCACCTACATCATGACTCACGAGGGCGGCCTCTCGGAGCTTCACCGGGAAATAATCGGGGCGATTAACGAGATAGCCGGCAATGTGTGCGCCAAGGCCGAGATCGACGCGGACGACATACTCGAGCTGTGCGTCGTGGGCAATACGGTGATGCACCACCTGTTCCTCAACATACCTCCCGAGGCGATCGGCGTTTCTCCCTTCGTGCCGGCGGTGCAAAGCGCCGTGGACGTCAAGGCGTCGAAACTGGACATCAATGTGAACGAATCGGCCAACGTGCACATGCTTCCCATCGAGGCCGGTTTCGTGGGGGCGGACAACGTGGGCGTTCTAATAGCCGAGGCCCCTTACGAAAAAGATGAAATACAGCTTATTATCGACATCGGCACAAACGGCGAGATCCTCCTCGGCAACAAAGACAGACTCCTTTCGGCCTCCTGCGCGACGGGCCCGGCCTTTGAGGGAGCCCACATAAAATACGGCATGAGGGCCGCCCCGGGCGCGGTCGAGAGGGTGAGGATCGACCCGGAAACCCTCGAGCCGGAGTACAGGATCATCGCCGGCAGAGACGGCGAACCCGCCCGCGGCATCTGCGGATCGGGGATAATAGACGCGATAGCCGAGCTGTTCCGGGCCGGGATCATAGAGAAAAACGGCCGATTCGACAAGTCGCTCGAATCGTCAAGGCTCATTCAAGACGGCAAGAGCCGCGAATACGTGATCGTTCCTGAAAAAGAATCGGCGATCGGAAAGAGCATCACCATAACCATAGGAGACGTACGCGCCGTGCAACTGGCCAAGGGCGCGATATACGGCGCCTCGAAGATACTGATGAAGAAGCTTGGAGTCGAGAAGGTCGACCGCGTCGTGCTGGCGGGCGCTTTCGGAAGCTACATCGACCGAACGTGCGCGATGCTGATGGGGATGTTTCCCGATTGCGATCTCGACAACGTCGTCGCCGTCGGAAACGCGGCGGGCGACGGCGCGCGCATGGCGCTGCTGGACGTGGACAAGAGGCGCGAGGCGCAGGAGCAGGCGCACCGCGTCGAATATGTCGAGTTGACGCTTGAAAAGGATTTCGAAAAGGAATACGTCGAAGCCATGCACTTTCCGCACATGTACGACCAGTTCCCCAGCTTGGAAGAGTTGCTGCCAAAGACGAAGGGCTGAGACACAATGTCCGAGATTTGCAGGAGAAAAGGGTATGAGAAACTTCGTATTTGAAAAAGATCAAAGAGTGTGCGACGTCGGCGGCGTGAGGGTGGGCGGACAGCCGGGCGTTAACCCGACGGCGCTCATCGGCTCGATGTTCCACAAGGGCGACGGACTGATCAAGGATCGCAAAACGGCCGAGTTCGACAGGGAGACCGCGCGGACATATCTTAAACAGCTCGAGGAGATGTCCTCGAAGACCGGCATCCCGGCCATGGTCGATATCGTCGGCAACTCCGCCAAAGAGATCGCCGCTTACCTTGAATTCGTCTCGGCCGAAATCGCCGCGCCCATCTGCATCGACTCATGGCAGCCGGACGTCAGAGTGGAAGCGGCAAAGGAGGCGGCCCGCATGGGACTGCTCGACAGGCTGCTTTACAACAGCCTGAACCCGTGGAACCCGGACCTTGACGCGGAAGTGGATAACATCGCCGGCATCGGAGTCAAGCACGTCGTTGTCGCCGTCTTTGACGAGGAGGACAAGCTGGCGCCGGGCAGGATAAAGAGCCTCGAAAAGCTCATGCCGGCGATAGAAAGAGGCGGATTCAGCAGCATCCTCGTCGATACGACGGTGATGAACGTCGCCGCGATGGCCTTCTCCCTACAGGCGGGTTTCGAGATAAAGGAGCGTTTCGGACTGCCGGTCGGCTGTGCGCCGGCAAACGGGACCTACATGTGGAAAGAGCTGCGCGGGCTCGCGTCGCGCGACGGCTTCGCAGGGGCCGACGCCGCCGCCCACGGAATTGCCGCGCTCCTCTGGAACGATTTTCTGTTCTACGGCCCGATGACCGGAACCGAACGCGTATTCGGCGCCGCCGCGACTGCGGAATCGATAAAGGCGATGGCCGCCCACGCGGCCTCCGGACGCCTGGAGGCCTCGGAGACGCATCCGGTGAGAAAGCTCTTCGGGACATTCGTCAAAGAAATAGAATCACAATAGGCTACGAGACAGGAGACATGATGTGAACTCAGCAAAAACCACTCGTGAGAAAGTCCTTGATCTTCTTGGCGGCAGCAGGAACGACGAACTGCTATGCTTCAGCGGAATGGGCAATGTCACCACCGAGGGGATGAAGCAGACGGGCGTGAGGTTTGCCGAATCGCACACCGACGCCGAAAAAATGGCCGCGCTCGCCGCCAGCACATACAAGCTGTTCGGGTTCGGGTGCGCGGTCGTCCCGTTCGACGTCGCGATAGAGGCCGAAGTCGTGGGCTGCTCGATAAACTTCTATACGCAAGTCGACCCCCAGGAGATCCTGTATCCGACGGTGGGCAGCAAAATTCCCGTTTCGGCGAGTGCGATCAAGCTGCCGTCCGATATCGCAAGCGCGGGCCGTGTGCCGCTTGTGAGGAAAGCCTTGGAACTCCTCAAGGCGGATATTGGAAGCGAGGCGCCCATAGGAACCTATATCATGGGCCCCTTCACCATCGCAGGCCAGACGATGGAATTGAACGACCTGCTCAAGCTCTGTCTCAAGAAGTCGGATCAGGTTTTCGAGATACTCGAGATATATTCGGGCCTCGTTATTCGCCTGGCCGAGATATTCTTCGATGCGGGAGCCGACTATGTGACCATCCGCGAGATGGGAGCAACCTCCGACGTGCTGAGGCCCGCCATGTTCAAGAAACTGGTCGAGCCCCATCTAAAAAGGATATTCGACAACTCGCCCGGGCCGCTGGTGCTGCACATCTGCGGCAAGACAAAAGACATCATTGATTCCATGCACAAATGCGCCGCAAACGCCCTGAGCGTCGACCAAAAAAATGACCTGCGCGAGACAAGGCGGACAATTGGGACCGAGCCTATCCTGTTCGGCAACTTCGACCCATATAACATCCTCGTCAAGGGCACACCCGAGGACGTGGAGCGCGCGGTAAAGGAGTGTGTCGACAGCGGAGTAGACGCGCTGTGGCCCGGCTGCGACATCTGGCCGACAGTGCCCAGGGAAAACATGGAAGCCCTGATGCGCGCCGCAAAAAGCGTAAAAAGAGATTAGATCATATATGGCAAGGCCGGGGGAAAAGAGGAGATTGCACAGGTAACCGGCTGGAATGGCTCCGGAAGCCATGCGACCGCGGGACTGAACGCTATTGCACGGTTATGTTTTCGAAACGGACGTCTCCGACGACCAGCGTGACCAGGCTGCCCGACTTCACAACTCCGGGATTGCTGAACAAGATGAAATAGACCCGCCTTGGGTCGGCCCGGAAATTGGTCTGACGAAGAGGGCCGACTTTCGCAGTGCGAGGCACGGGAAGCGCTACGCCGGATGCCTGATCGAGCAGATATGCCTTGTTCCCGAAATCCATGACGGGCCACCCCCGAGCGCTCGACTGTTTTGCGGTAGCCGCCCAGCTTGGAAACCCACATCGAGCCTGTCGGATTCTTTCGATGATATCTGCGGGATTCTTCGCATCCGGGCAACCTTGAAAAGACAAGAATGAATAAGGTTCATAAAAAAAACTAGGCTCATTAAATCTATGGTATTAAACAATTTACATAAGATTCAGATGTCGGGCTCCATGAAATTTACTTGACAGAATCCACTGCTATATGGTAACTTATGTGTAAGGTAGGTAGTTGGACTGTTTACTTTTAACTTTCTGAAATAACTGATTTTTTGGCGGCGCAGACACCATATCATGAATGCTTCCCAGGTAAAACGCCCGTCCGCAGCTAACGGCAAACTCCTCAAGATGAGGGAGCTGTCGAAACTCACGGGTGTGCCGCCCGGAACCATCCGATACTACATCAACGAAAGGCTCCTCCCCCGACCGCTTAAGACCCACCGCAACATGGCCTATTACGACGAGAGCTACGTCGGACGAATAAGGCTCATACGCGAGCTGCAGGAAAAAAGATATCTCCCTTTGAGCATAATAAGGCAGATGCTCGAGCAGAGCGATAGCTCGATGGAAACCGAAGAAATCAAGACCTTGCTCGAACTTGAGGGCAAGCTCTTCAAAAACATCTCTTCCCTGCCGGAATTCCAGCCGCCCGATATAGATGAACTCAGCGCCCGAACGGGCGCGAGCGTTGAATTTATGGAAGAACTGGAGCAAGTGGGTATCATCTCGCGGCACGGTGACGGCCGTTTCGATGAGGACAG
>CBFDAY010000041.1:0-13036 GCA_965602895.1 uncultured bacterium | reverse complement strand
GGAACGTTCTCTTTCGAGCTCTATTCCGATGACGCCCCCCAAACGATCGCCAGCTTCATCAAACTGGCGAAAAAAGGTTTCTATGACGGATTGATTTTCCACCGCGTCATAGACGGCTTCATGATACAAGGGGGCGATCCGACCGGTACGGGCAGTGGAGGTCCCGGCTACACGATCAAGGCGGAATTCAACAAGCGAAAGCACGTCGCCGGAACGGTGGCGATGGCGCGCACGGCCGATCCCGACAGCGCCGGCAGCCAGTTTTACGTGTGCCTTGCCCCGACGCCGCATCTGGACGGCAAATACACGGTGTTCGGCCAGGTCGTGGACGGGCTGGACGTTGTGCTGGCGATAGGGAAAGTGGCCACCGACGGCAGGGATCGGCCGCTCGAAAAGGTCGTTATGGAGAAAGTGACCATCCGAGAGGAACCTCCGGAGAAAGAATGAACCTCTCGCCGGGGCAAATTGACGAGCGAGCCGAAAAGGCGATCGCGCGACTCGAGAGCTGTGACATCTGCCCCCGCAATTGCGGCGTCAACCGCACCGAGGACGAACCGGGTTTTTGCCGAACCGGTCGGCAAGCCATCATGGCGAGCTACAGCCCGCACTTCGGGGAGGAGCCCCCGTTGGTCGGCAGGCGCGGCTCGGGCACGATCTTCTTTGCGGGATGCAATCTGGGCTGCATCTTTTGCCAGAACTACGACATCAGCCACCTGCTCAGCGGCGGCGTCGCCACCGCGCAGCAACTTGCCGACGTGATGCTCGGGCTCCAGGGTGCGGGATGCCACAACATAAACTTCGTGTCGCCTTCGCACGTCGTCGCTCAGATACTCGAGGCGCTTCCGATCGCATACGAGCGGGGGCTCAAGGTTCCGCTCGTCTATAACTGCGGCGGATACGATTCGCTGGAAACATTGAAGCTTCTCGACGGCATCATAGACATCTACATGCCCGACGCCAAGTACGCCGACGAGAAGATCGGCCGCGAGCTTTCCAGCGCGCCCAACTATCCTGAGGTGATGAAGGCGGCCCTCAGGGAGATGCACCGGCAGGTGGGCGACCTCGAACTCGACGAACGAGGCGTGGCGACGCGAGGCATGCTCATCCGTCACCTCGTGCTGCCGAACGGATTGGCCGGAACGCAAGAGATAATGCATTTCATCTCCAGGGAGCTTTCGACGGATTCCTACGTGAACGTGATGGCGCAGTATCATCCGGTCTACAAGGCCTATGACCATGAATCGATTAACCGGAGCATAACGCGCACGGAATACCTCGAGGCGCTCGACATGGCCGCCGGAGAGGGCCTTCATCGCGGATTTTGAACCGGAGAAAATTGCCCATATGACAAAGCCCCCCGATGTCGCCGGACAACTCAGGCAGGTTCCCTTCTTTTCGGAACTCAGCGACGGCGCCCTCGCGGAACTCAGCGGGGCGGCCCGCGAGAAGAAGTTCGACAAGGGGCAGATGATCTTTTTCGAGAACGATCCTTGCGACGGTTTCTACTTCGTCCGGAGCGGAACCATCAAGGTTTACAAGATGTCCCCCGGCGGCAGGGAGCACATCCTGCACACGTTCAATACCGGCGACACGTTTGCCGAGGTGCCGACGTTTGGCGACGGCCTGTGTCCCGCCAACGCGCAGGCCGTTGAGAGTTCCTCGCTGCTTCTCATAAGGCGGGACGACTTTGAAAAGGTCACGCGTGCCTATCCCGAGGTTGCCATAAGTCTACTGCGCCATTTCGCGCATTGGCTTAAACGATTCACCATACAGCTCGAGGAGCTTTCGCTCAAAGACGTCGGCGCGCGCTTGGCCGGCTATCTGCTGAGGGTCGCCGATGAAAGAGGAGAGCAGACATCCGAGGGAACGGCGGTGCATCTCAAGGAGAGCCAGCAGGAGATCGCCGCGCGAATAGGCACGGTCCGCGAAATCGTGTCGCGTAACTTCCGAAAATTCCAGGATATGGGATTGATTCGGCTCAAAGGCCGCCGGCTTGTTATAATCAATCGGGAAGGACTGCAAAAACTGATATAGCGCACATTTATTTGCGTGTATTTCACAAATGAAAGGAGACCACAAACCAATGCCGAAGGACATCGACACACTGAACGCTGAAAAGCTGCAGGAATCCTCCAAAATCCTGGAGAGGGCGAAAAAGGTGCTCCTTTCGCCCACCGCCACCGGCCCGTTTCGGGCGCCCAGGGCAGTCACCTTCGTAAGGGAGGCAAGGGGCTCGAAGATATGGGACTTCGACGACAACGAGTACGTCGACGTGACCATGGCCTACGGCCCGATGATATTGGGCCACAGCCACCCCATCGCCAACGAGGCGGCCGAGAAGGCAATCCGCAAAGGCACGGTCTACGCCATCGCAAACGAAAGCGAAGTGCGCCTTGCCGAACTCATGGTCGAGGCGATACCATGCGCCGAAGGTGTCGCCTTCGCAAACACGGGAACCGAGGCGACCTTGCACGCGATGAGGATCGCCAGGGCGCGCACGGGGAAAGATAAGATCGCCAAGTTCGAGGGCGGCTACCACGGCGTGCACGACTATGCTCTTGTAAGCAGTATATTGGCTACGCCGGAAGGACCACTGGAGGATCCGGCCAGCGTGCCGGACAACCCGGGCACGCCAAAGGCGGCGGTCGAACAGGTTATCACGCTGACGTACAATGCTTCGGAAAGCCTCGACAAGATTCGCAAGCACAAAGACGAACTCGCGGCGGTAATCATCGAGCCCGTGCCGAGTTCTTTCCCCGTCGATATGCGCGATTTTCTGAAGGACCTCCGCGAGGTCACGCGCGAATGCGGCGTTCTGCTTATCTTCGACGAGGTGATAAGCGGCTTCCGCCTGAGCTATGGAGGCGCCCAGACGTACTTCGGCATAACGCCCGATATGGCGACCTACGGCAAGATAATCGGCGGTGGCTTTCCCGCCGGCGCGATAGTGGGCACCCGCGATGCGATGGCTCCGGTGATTACATCGGGCGATTTCTTCACCGATATGCAGGAAAAGGTTCTTACGATCGGCACGTTCAGCGGCAACCCCGTGACCACGGCCGTCGGCGCGGCGGTGCTGGAGCACCTGCGCGATCACCCGGAGATATACGACCACATCAACACAATGGCCGAACGGATAAAAAGGGAGGTACACAAGTTCGCCGAGGAAAACGAGTTCGGGTTCCAGTTTCTCGGTCTCGGCTCGTGGTTCCTTCCCCATTTCGTATGGGGCGACCTGAAAAGCCCGCGCGACCTGCGCGAACTCGACAACCTGATGAAGGGAGAACTCCTCGGCAATTACATGCGATACCACGGCGTGTACATGCCCGACCTCCACACCGTCTTCATCTGCTCGGAGCACACCGACGAGGACGCCGACAAGATCATCGATGCCTTCAAGGCTTCGCTCAACGATATGAAAGAAGACGGGATGCTGTGAAATAACCGTTGCATTATCGCAAAACGGGTTTCCTCTTTCTTTCCCGGTGAGGATGCAGTCTTGCATTGATTTCAGGCTGATTCAAGAAATGAGGAGAGGCTCGTCTCAGGACAGCCTCATATGTGCTCCGCCCAAACATAGGAAGGCAAGTGAAACAAGAACGTCCAGTTTGGCTGAAGATTCCGCTTGCAGGTTCTTTAGTCGCAAGTTTCCTCTTTCTATTTGCGGTTGAACTTATACTCACATTCTGGCTGCGCAAGCGACTGGACCACGGAAAGATCCTGTACTACCTTTCGGTCTATGCCGTCATTGGGACCGCGTTCGGAATCGGTATTGGAACAACGCACGAATTTCTGATAGCGATCGCAAAGAAAAAGCTTTCACCCAGGGCCGATGCGCTCTTTGTTGCCACAAGCGTTTCTGGGTTTCTTTTTTTTCTCTCCTTTCTCTTGCTTAATGCCCGCTTTTTGTCCACATCGGGATTGCTTTCGCCAAAAAGCATCATTCTTAATATTGCCTCTGCTTTAGTTTGTTTTGCCGTGCTTCTCTTTCTATACAAAACAACGAAACCGCCCGCGAACGTCTCTATGCCGTTGCTCATGGCGATCAATATCTGCAGCTCGGTTGCGGTGGCATGTGCAGTGTTTCATGCGCTGATTTACAAGGCAATCGGAGAGACCGCGCCTGGGACGCTTTATTCAGGGGGACTCACATTCGCCTTCATAACGGCAGGTTGTCTCATCGCCTTGACCGAAATAAAGGTTTCGTATCTTCTGGGAAAAAGAAAATACCCGGCGGCTGAGCAAAGATATTTATGGCGGCTGCTCTCGCTGAAAATCCTGATCGTCATCCTTGTTCTTCCATCTATTATGTTCGCCGGAAGATATAAGCCCCTAATAGCGGAAAGCGCAGATATACGATCACGAGCGCAAACATCGGGAAAGCCCGGCATAATAATAATCGTGCTGGATACGGTCAGGCAGGATCGCCTTTCCACGTATGGCTATGAAAGGGAAACATCCCCAAACATCACGAAGTTTGCGAAAAAAGCGTGGATATTCGACGCATATGCGACCGCCCCCTGGACTCTTCCTTCCCACGCCGCAATTTTTACGGGCTTGTATCCGACAGAGAATGGCACCGGGGCAGATAGAAACTATAAGCTTGACGAGCGGAATGAAACCATTGCTGAAATACTCAGAAAAGCCGGGTATTCGACGGCTGCCATAATAGCAAACCACTCGGTCCTGGGTCATTCCTCCGGTTTTGCCCAGGGTTTTGACTACTACTATGTTATCCCTCCGGAGACCGGCCTCGCATTCCCGTTTCTCGCCTCCTATATTGTCAGAAAGTCGCTGCCGGACTCGCCGGTCTTCAGCTTCTTGCCGACAAAACAGGCGCAACATGTAAACAAGGCGGCGCTGCACTGGATCAAAAAAAAGAGCCGGGCTCCCTTCTTCCTCTTCATAAACTACATAGACCCTCACGCTCCCTACTCCCCCCCTGACCCTTACGGGCGCCGATGGTTCAATGGCCCCCCTCCCGCCAATTTTTTCGGAAACAGCATCACCGATGGCATATGGGTGCAGCATTATAGGAATGATATAAACGAAGGCAGGAGGAAAATGACCGAAGCCGAGAGCGGATACCTTTCAAGCCAGTACGATGCAGAAATCGCCTATATGGACGCTCAAATCGGCATTTTCCTGCAACAACTGAAAGAGATCGGCGCTTTTGAAGATTCGATGATCGTAATGACTTCGGACCATGGGGAATTTTTCTCTGAGCACGGATTGGCTGAACACCCGCGGACTCTCCATCAGGAACTGATTCGAGTTCCACTTATCGTAAAGCCGCCGGCAGGCAGGGGGGAAGAGCCGGGGGAAATGCCGGGCGCAGTTTCGCTCATAGATCTATTTCATTCCGTACTGGATTACGCCGGTGTTCCTCATGAGACAAGGACGGGAAGCAAGAATCTGTTCAAGGGGGAATCCTCCGCGATATTCAGCGAGACCCATTCGTTACCCGAAGAAATGGGGCCACTATTCATAGAAAGATTCGGCCTGCATCTGTATTCGCTCATCCGCGGCAATCATAAACTCATTTATTCTTCCACGCGGGGATACGAATTCTACGATTTGTCGAGAGATCCTTTTGAATCGCAGGATCTCATGCAGCAACCTGTTTCCGAAGCCGTTATGAAGGAACTGACGCAAATGCAGGCTGATCTCAGCTTCCGGATAAGCCAAATAAACTCCAGCAAGTTCGAAGTTGGCGCACTGCCGGCGGAAGAACAGGATGAAATCCGATCACGCCTGAAGGCCCTGGGCTACATCCAATAGCGCGGTATCGCAGAGGGCCGCGCAATAACCACACAGCCTTTCCCGAAGTTTTCAGCAAATTCCTTGCAAGCCTCGGGCACAGCGACGTAAGCTTGTGAAACACCGCTTGTCACAGGGAAACTTTTTCTTTGGAAGTCCTTATTTCCCCTTGAAATCCGGTTTGCGCTTTTGCATGAACGCCATCGGGCCTTCGACCGCATCTTCGGAGGCGAACACGGGCGAGGCCAGCTCGATCTCGTGCTCGAACGCCTCGGGCAGCGGCAGGCTGAGGCATTCTATGGCGGATCTCTTTATGGCGCTGACGGCGATCGGCCCGTTGTCGGCGATGCGCCGGGCGATCTTCTCGGCGGTCGGCATCAGCTCTTCGGGCGGGACTACGCGATTGATCAGGCCCATGCGGTATGCCTCTTTCGCGTCGATCTTTTCGCCCATCAAGAGGATCTCCATGGCCCTGCAGAAGGGCACTTGGCGCGGAAGCCGCACCGTCGAGCCGCCCGCCGGAAACAGCCCCCACTTTGGCTCCTGGATCGCGAAGAAAGCCTCCTCGGAGGCAATCCGGATGTCCGTGCCCAGCAGCATCTCGAGTCCGCCCGCGATACAGTAGCCGTTTACCGCCGCCACTATCGGCTTCCAGATTTCGATATCGCGCAGCATAGCCGACTGGAACACCTCCGCCATCTCGCCCTTTACGAGTCCTGCCAGCCCCTCGGGCGCGCTGGTGATGCGCGGTATGAGTGCTCCAAGGTCGGCGCCGGCGCAAAAAGAATTCCCGACACCGGTGATTATCGCCACCCGCGTGGAGGGGTCGTCGCGGAAATCCATCCATGTCTTGCCGAGGGTCTCGAGTGTGTCGGGATCGAGCGCATTCCTGGCTTCCGGACGGTTGAGCGTGATATAGGCGATATTGTCTTTCTTTTCGTAATCGACGGTCATGGTTTCCTCCTGATGTCAGCCCTCAAACACATTCCATTTCGTGTCGTTCCCGAGTTCAGGCCCCGCGCCTATCCCGTCGGCTTGAACCTTGGCAGTGAAACCGTCGGGGTGATGTCGTCGAAAACGACCTCGACCGGCATGCCGACGCGAACCTTGTCGGGTGCGATTCCGACGATGTTACTCATCATCCTGACGCCCTCATCAAGCTCCACGAGGGCGACGGTGTAAGGAGCGTCCTCCTGGAATGCCGCGCTCGGAGGCCGATGCACGATCGTAAACGAATAAATTTTTCCCCTTCCGCTCGCCTCGATCCACTCAAGGCTTTCGGAAAGGCAGCCCCGGCAATGCGATTGCGGGAAGAACTGTCGCGCCCCGCAATCGGCGCACCGCTGCAACAGCAGCCTTCGCTCCTTCGCGGCGTCCCAGAACTTTGCCGTCACGTTGTCGGGCATCGGGATAGGTTTTGTGTAATCCGCCATGCCGGCGCCTCAATCGGTCCCTAGAATAAGCGCGGTATGCGCCGAGAAATGGCCGCCGAGCCCGTTCATAAGGCCCGCCTTCGCGCCCCGCACCTGCCTCGGCTCCTCCACCTCGCCGCGAAGCTGCTTGACCGCTTCGGTGATGTGGAAGATGCCCGAGGGCAGCCCGGGATGACAGTGGGCGTGGCAGCCGCCGTGCGTCACGATGGGTATCTTGCCGCCGATCTCTATCCTCTCGCCGCCCTCGACGAACGGTCCGCCTTCGCCCTTTTCGCAAAAGCCGAAGTCTTCGAGAAAAAGTATGGGCGTTATCGAAAAACAGTCGTAGAGTTCGGCGAAATCCATGTCCTCCGGGCCGAGGCCCGACATCTCGTACGCCTGGCGGCCCGCGTCGGCGCTGCCGTTGCGCACGATGTCGTCGACGAGCGAGACGTGCTCCTGCGTTGCCCGGGCTCCCGCTCCGAGAAGCAGCACCGGCTCTTTCTTAAGGTCGCGCGCCCGCTCGGCCGATGTGAGCACGAGCGCGCCGCCGCCGTCGGAGATGATCGAGCACATGTCCTTGGTCAGCGGCGAGGAAATCATTTTCGACGAGAGAACGTCGTCGATCGTAAGCGGCCCGCGCTTCTGCGCGTCGGGATGCATCGAGGCGTGTTTGCGAATGCTGACGGCCACCTGCGCCAGATGTTCAAGCGTGGCGTCGAACTCGTGCATGTGCCTGGTCGCAGCGAGGGCGTAAGTGCTGATGAGCGTCGGCCCGTAAGGGACCTCGAACTGCGGGTGGCCGATCCGCGAGAAAAGGTCGGTGATGCCCTCGCCGATCATCGCCATGAACTCGGCGTAGCCGACGAAAGAGCGGATCGAGTCGGCGGCCGCGATGAGCACAACGTCGGCCATACCGCAGTGTATGGCGTTCGCGGCGCTGATGACAAGCTGGATGTGCGTGGCGCCGCCTATCTGCATCGAAGTCGTGAACCGCGGCCGAATGCCCATATACTCGGCGAACACGACGCTGTGCATCAGGATGAGCTGGTTGGCGATGCCCGCCGTGAGAACGCCGTCGACATCCGCGTTGGTGAGCCCGCAGTCTTCAAGCGCGCGCTTTGCCGCCTGCGCGTGCAGCTGCATCGGGTCCTTGTCGGGAACCGTGCCGAGGTCGCTCTCGCCGATGCCTACGATGGCGACCTCCCTGCCCCAGCTTCCAGCCATATTCTTTTTCCTATCGCAGAAGGAGCCTGCCTATGATCTCGCGCTGTATCTCCGAGGTGCCGCCCCCGATCGGGCCGATGCGCGAGTCGCGCCACAGCCTCTGTATAGGATATTCCATCATGTAACCGTAGCCGCCGAATATCTGCAGCGCCCGGTCTATCACGCGCGTCGCCATCTCGCACGCGAACAACTTGCACATGCCGACCTCCACCTGGCAGTCTTCCTGCTCTATGTGCAATCTAACCGTGTTGTACACAAGCTGCCTGGCGGCCTCGATCTCGGTGGCCATGTCGGCTATCTTGTGGCGCGTCACCTGGAACTTGGCTATCGGACGGCCGAACTGCTCGCGCTCCTTCGAATACTCGATGGCAAAGTCCAGCGCCCGCTGGGCCTCGCTCACGGCGCCGATTGCCATGAAGAGACGCTCCTCCTGGAAGTGGATCATGATCTGGTAAAAGCCCTGGGCCTCCTCGCCGAACAGCGCGCTCTTGGGAACACGGACGTCCTCGAACGCGAGTTCCGCCGTGTTGCACGCTCGCCAACCGAGCTTGTCCAGGTCGCGGCTGACGGTGAAGCCGGGCGTGTCGGTATCAACCAGGAAAAGCGTTATACCCGCGTACCCCGCCTCCTTGTCGGTCTTGGCCGCGAGGATGACGAAGTCGGCGATGCCGCCGTTGGTAATGAATATCTTGCTGCCGTTGATGACGTAGCTGTCGCCGTCCTTTGCGGCATGGGTCCTGATGGAGCCGACGTCGGAGCCCGCGCCCGGCTCGGTCACACCGAGCGCGCCGATGAGTTCGCCCCTTACGCCCGGCTCGAGATATTTCCGCTTCTGCTCCTCCGAGCCCAACTCGGCCAGATAAGGGAGCGCGATTGTGGAATGCAGCCCGATCGACGCGCCAAAGCCGCTGGAATTGCATCTCGCCATCTCCTCGGCGAACACAATGGTTGCGACAAAATCGGCGCCGGCCCCGCCGTACTCCTCGGGTGTGTTCATACCGAGGAAACCGAGTTCGCCGAATCGCCGGAAAATCTCCCTGTGGGGAAATTCGCCCTGCGCCTCCCATTCATCGGTGTGCGGCGCTATCTCCTTCTCTATGAAGGTGCGGAGCGAGCGGCGGAGCATTTCGTGTTCTTCGGTGAAAATTGGGTGTGTTTTGGCCACGATTCCTCCCGGTTTTTTTGGTTTCGAGTGACAAATGGTCAACCCTGAGACTTCATCAAGAATTTATAACACTCTAACGCACAATGTCAAGCCTGTCGATGGCCGGATGTCGATGGCCGGGCCGTTCGGCGAAATCCTCAGGCGAAAGCAAAGTCGCTACCCGATTTTCTCCACCCTCACTTCCATGAGAATCTCGCCCCAGCCGCCGTTGTCGAGGCCGACGTCTATGCAGCGGGCGTGGTTGAAGGCGATCTTTGTCGGGTCCTGGCCCATGGCGATTTTGTCCAGGACGCCCCAAGCAAACGGCAACACGGGCATGAGCGCGCCGGCGCAGATGTGGGATATCCCTTTTTTGCACAGAAGCGCGCCGCTGGCGTTGAAATAGAACTTGTCGCCGGGCTTGTGCATCATCGCACAGCCGTGCGATTTAAGCACCTCAACCACGATGCGGTACTTCATGAAGTCGGGCATCCGCTCGGCCATTTGCATGTTGCGGGGCTCGGCCTTCCACTGCTCCCATTCCTCATCGGTATAGCCGAATGTCTGCTTCATCATTTCCAGAACATTTTCGCTGACCGCCATTTCGGACCTCCTTTGTTTTCGGGTGAAGTCATTATATAAAAGTCTGCAGTGCAATGACAAACACCGTTCGCCGGGCCGACGAGGAGCGCCTCGATAGGGCGCTCCGTTTGACTCGGGCAGGCGCCCGATGTTAAAATGCGGCGTTTTTTGTTGGCACGAAGCCCATTTTTTCGCGCATTTTCCGGCCTATATGACGGGCCGGCCCTTCATCGAGCCGAGGACCGACGCATGGCGAGCGACGAGGCCCTTAAGAATTCCAAGCGACACAATCCCGGCGCGATGGCCCACACGACCCTCGCCATCCTGTTCGCGATGAACCTCCTTAACTATGTCGACCGGAGCGTCCTCAACGGCATGCTGCCGCTTATCAAGGAAGACTGGAACCTGTCGGACAAGTCGCTGGGACTGCTGGTGTCGGCGTTCGCCGTCACGTATATGTTCGCCTCGCCGGTTTTCGGCTGGCTGGGTGACCGCTATGTCCGAAAATGGATCGCGGGCGCCGGGGTGGCCGTATGGAGCATATCGACGGCTGCCGCCGCGCTCGCGCAGAATTTCACACAGCTCTTCGGCCTGCGAATGATCCTCGGCGTCGGCGAGGCCAGCTACGCCACCGTTGCGCCGACGATCATCACGGACCTTTATCCCCGGAAGAGCCGCTCGAAGATGCTCGCGTTCTTCTACGTGGCCATACCCGTCGGTTACGCCCTCGGGTACATCCTCGGAGGCGAACTCGGAGTACGGTTCGGATGGCGGATGGCATTCCTGATGGTCGGCCTTCCCGGTTTCCTGATGGCGCTCTCCATATTCTTCATCAAGGAGCCGACGCGAGGCCAGAGCGAAGAGGTGAACGCGGAGGAGCTTGCCCGGTATCTGAGCGAGGACATCCCTCTCAGGGCGTATCGGGAACTTATCCGCAATAAATCGTACGTGTATGACACGATCGCCATGATTTTGATGACGTTCGCAACCGGCGGGCTGGCGGCGTGGATGCCGACATTTTTCTATCGTATACGAGGCATCGAACTCGAGAAGGCCGCCACCTACTTCGGCGCGGCGACGCTCGCCGCCGGCATTGCGGGCACCTTCTTCGGCGGTTGGCTTGCCGATAAGCTGCAGGCCCGATACAAGAGCGCGTATTTCATGGTGTCGGGGGTAGGCACGCTGCTGAGCGTCCCGTGCGCGGCCGTCGTGTTATATGCGGAAACACCGTGGATATACTGGTCGGCCGTGTTCTGGGCGGAGTTTTTCCTGTTCCTCAACACCGGCCCGGCAAACGCGATACTCATCAACGTGGTCATGCCGAAGATGCGAGTGGGCGCTTTCGCAATAAATATCTTTCTCATTCACGCGTTGGGCGATGTGCTTTCGCCGGGCATGGTGGGCGTGGTGTCGGACCGCACGAACCTGCATTTCGCCCTCCTGTCGGTCCTGCCCCTCTCAATGGTGCTGAGCGGCGTGTTCTATCTTTTGGGAGCGCGCCATCTTGAGCCGGATACACAGATGGTGGTTCAGCGAATGAAATACGGGAAGTGAGGAGATACGAGATGACGGAAAAACTCAGGGTCGGAATAATCGGATGCGGTGAGATATCGGGGCTCACAAGCTGGGGCTATCGGATAGACGAGCGAACGGATATCTATGCGGTGGCCGATCCCAACACCGAGCGGGCCGAGCAATGCGGCGCCGAATGGAAAGCGGAAAAGGTCTATGAAGACTATCGGGAGTTATTAGACGACAAGGCGGTAGATATCGCGGTGATTATCACGCCGCATGATTTGCATGAGAAGATGGTCGTTGATGCGCTGGATGCGGGCAAGCATGTCTCGGTCCAAAAACCCATGGCACGCTACCCCGAGGAATGTAAGAAAATGATCGAGGCTGCAAAGCGCGCCAAGGGCAAATTTCAAGTATATGATTGCTACCTGTTCTATCCGCCTATCGTGAAGGCAAAGGAATTGATCGATGCGGGCGAAATCGGGTCGATCTCGATGACACGCCTTCGAACAACGGATGGCTCGCTTGAATGCGGATGGGAATTGACCCCCACTTCATGGGAGTGGAAATTCAATCAAGAGCGGGTGGGCGGCGGCATGATGTTCGATGACATGCATCACAAGTATGCTGTCGCGCTGCACCTGGGAGGACCAATCGAGAAGGTTTCGGCATTTATGGATAACCAGGGAATGTTCCTCGACATCCCGGCCACGGTCATGTGGAAACACAAGGCCGACCAACGTTACGGCATACTCGACGCAACCTATGCCCCTGAACTCAAGATAGACACGAAGTACTACCCTGTCGAAGAGCGCATCGAGATCACCGGCTCGAAGGGAATCCTGTGGGTGACGCGATGCACGGGCCGGCTGATGGATATCGCGCCGCTCATCATGTATCGCGACGGCGAGACGCGCTGCTTCAATGACATACCCGCAGAGTGGGAGGAAGGATTCATACGGTGCTCGCGCCACTTCATCGATTGCATTTTTGAAGACAAGCAACCCTCGCTGAGCGGCCAGGAGGGGATGGAAGTCGTTCAGTTTGCGAGGGCGGTATACGAATCGAGCGATAAAGGCGTGCCGGTGGCTCCGGACTCGATGGTCTGATCGCCGGGCGTTGACATAGCCGCGATATGATGTATAATGAAACTGCCGATCTCGGCAATGTGCACTATCTGGATTTGCGAACACGCAAGGGTGGTGAAAAATGAGCCGCCCTGATTTTTTGTCGGTAAACCTAAAAAATATGGCGATAAAAACAAGACAAAAGAAGCTGATCCTGGTCACAAACGACGACGGCATCAAGTCGCCGGGCATAAAGAAGCTCGCCGAACACCTGAGGGCCATTGGAGAGGTCTACATTGTCGCGCCCGACAGGGAGCAGAGCGCCGTGG
>CBFDAY010000040.1:0-13047 GCA_965602895.1 uncultured bacterium | reverse complement strand
GCCCTGCCTCCTCACTCAGACAAACGCCGCTTTCCGCGATCCTCCAGCAGCGGTTTTAGAGGAAGTATATCGTCTGTATCGGGAGCATTCCTCGAAAAATGGCCATGGTCATGCAAGATCAGCGGCCAATTTGGCGTTAGGCGAGAGGAAAAAGCTTGCCCTTCGAAGGAAAGACCTGTATAATTGCCCATTGCGGCCCAGCGCCGACTTACCAACAAAATCACGGAGAAGGAGGTTAGAAGATGTCGATTTCCAGTGTGACGATCAACGACGAATGCACAGGCTGCGGCCTTTGCGAAACCACATGTCCCGAGGTGTTCGAGCTGGATGACGTTGCCAGCGTGAAGGCGGACGCGGATTTCAACGAATTCGAAGAGTATATCAAGCAAGCCGCGGAGGAGTGCCCCGTCGAGGCCATAGAGATCGAAGAATAGTCTCACCCCGCAAGCATGCGACACGGCCTGTCCAGACGGACAGGCCGTTTTTTATGGCGCCGCCGGACTTGTAATAGCCTGCATGGGAAGCTATTATAGTGGACAGCGAAAACAGAGGGGGATTGTATAACGCGCCAGGAAGGCTTCGATGCTGCGCCGGGCCTCACGGCCAATCGGAGATCCGGCGCTGAAAGGACGTGCCGATGCTGTCGATATACTTCGATGTGATTCCATGGAAGGTCGCACTCACGCAGGCGCTGAGCAAGCTCTACGAAGGCGCAAAATGGTCGCCCGTATCGCCGCTGCGGATGCGTGATCTGCCCGAGCCCAGCCTGCCGGGTCCTGAGTGGGTCAAAGTTCGAGTGGATTCGTGCGGTCTTTGCGGCAGCGACATGCATCTGCTGCAAATCGACATCAACCCGCGAGCCGGCATTGCGGCCATCCCGGGCACGAAACGAATATTCCTCGGCCACGAGATCTTCGGAAAAATAATCGAAGCCGGAGACGGAGTTTCCGCGCTGGAGGCAGGCGACAAAGTAAGCTTCAAGGGGTTTTTCCCCAACTGCAAGGCCCTCGAAATCGATCCATGCCCTCCCTGCGCCGAGGGCAACTATACGCTTTGCCTCAATCCGCACATGGGAAAGCTCCCTATGAACCGAGGCGGCGGGTTTTCAGAGTTCATGGTCGCACACCAGTCGCAGTGGGTCAGGTTGCCCGACGATTTCACCGAAGACCAGGCTCTGATGACCGAGCCGCTCGCCGTGGCCGTGCACGCAGTCCTGAAATGCCCTCCAAAACCCGGCGACAAAGTGCTCGTCATAGGCTCGGGCACGGTAGGCCTCAATACCGTTCAGGTAGTCAAAGCGTTTGAGCCCGAGGCTTGCGTCACCGTGCTTGCGCGCTACAAGGCGCAGGAAGAGATGGCGCTTCGCCTTGGGGCGGACAAGGTGATCAGGGGCGGCGACCCATACAAGGCTGTCGCCGAGGAAACGGGCGGCCGCCTTTTCGACGGCATGTTCGGCAGTCGCATGATACTCGGCGGATACGACATCATCCACGACAGCGTGGGCTCGGGCGGAACATTTCAGGACGCCCTGCGATGGGTGAGATCGAAAGGCGCCGTAATCTTCAGCGGCGTGCAGATGACTCCGCCCAAGATTGACATCACACCGATTTGGCACCAGGAAATCCACATTACCGGGATCAATTGCCATGGGCAGGAGCATTTCGGCTCTGCGTCGCGGACCTCTTTCGAATGGGCTGTCGAACTGATCCGGAATGGCAAGGTCCAGACCTCTCCGCTCATCTCACACCGCTTTCCAATCGATGAGATCAAGCGCGCCGTCGATGTCATGACCCATAAGGACCGGGAACCGACCTTCAAGATTGTCCTGGAGATGCCCGGAAGGGGCTAAGCACAAACCTCCCGCCCTTTCCTGATGATAGCGCATTGAAGCAAGGTGGGTCAGGCCCATGCCCATTGAATATGCCTCGGGCATCCCGGCGAGCCGCTCGTCCTTTCCTCTTCTTGAAAGCGCACAAAAACCGTCTCTCAATCATGGAACACGGAGTCTGCTTTGCCTGTGCGGAAATGACAATCAAGTGCGAGAATGAACATAAAAGGAAGAGTCAGGGATTCAAGCGCCGACCAAAGTCCTGGCAATAGCAACCGATTGCGAAAATGCAGAAGCTCCATAAATGAATTGATTGTCTGAAAGAACCTATGTGCTCAAATCTGTCCGGCCACGAGTGTCTCTGTGGCCTGGACGCCTTGCACGCCCCGGATCTGGCGCACGACGAGGCGCGAGAGGGAATCGAGGGTGTCGGCTTCGATTATGATGATGGTGTCCCAGTGCCCGAAGACGGGATTGACCTCGGTGACACCGGGGATCGCCCGTATCTGTGAAAGCGTTTTTTCTTCCAGTCCGGGCACGAGACTCAACAGCACATATGCTTTCATCCGTTCACCTTCCCCAATCAGGTTTTAATTTTTCCCCTGAGTTCCGCCAGTTTTGATAAGGCGTCGAGCGGCGTCAATTGATTGACGTCGAGCTTTTTCAGTTCCTCCTCGACGGCCGAGCGCGGCGCCGGCTCGAAGAGCTGAAGCTGGGCGGGATCGGGCCCATGCTGTTGATCGCGGCGGGCTCCGGCGCTCTCGAGGTCGCCCAGCACCTGCCGCGCGCGCGCGATGACCTCGGTGGGCAGCCCGGCCAGTTTGGCGACGTGTATGCCGTAGCTGTGGTCGGACCCTCCCTCGACGAGTTTATACAGGAAAACCACCTGGTTGTTCCATTCGCGCACGGCCACGTTCATATTCTTTACCTGCGGCAGCCTTTCTGCAAGGTCGGTGAGTTCGTGGTAATGCGTTGCGAAGATGGTTTTCGCGCCGATCTTGTCGTGAATATGCTCGGCGACGGCCCACGCGATGCTCATTCCGTCGAACGTGCTGGTGCCGCGGCCTATCTCGTCGAGGACGATGAGGCTGCGCCGCGTGGCGTTATTCAGTATGTTGGCGGTCTCGTTCATCTCGACCATGAACGTGCTTTCGCCGCCGACGAGGTTGTCCGACGCGCCGACGCGGGTGAATATCCTGTCGACCACACCGATCTTTGCGCTGCGCGCCGGCACGAATCCGCCCATCTGCGCCATCAGTACGATGAGACCCGCCTGGCGCAGGCAGGTCGATTTGCCGGCCATGTTGGGACCCGTTATGATGAGCAGCGAATTCTGTTCGTCCATCAGGATATCGTTCGGGACGAACGGCTGCTCCAGGTTGATCTGCTCGATCACCGGATGCCTGCCTTCTTCTATGTCCATCTCGAATGAAGAGGTGATCTCCGGACGGCAGTAATCGTTTGTGGCCGCGACGTGGGCGAGCGACTGCAGCGCGTCGACCTGCGCGACCAACTCGGCGTTGGCCTGGATGCGTTCCGACTGCGCGCAGACCTTCTCGCTCAGCTCGCGGAACAATTCGCTCTCGACGCCGGCCATCTTCTCCTCGGCGCCCATGATGGCGTTCTCGCGCTCCTTGAGTTCGGGCGTGAAGTAGCGCTCGGCGTTGGCGAGCGTCTGCTTCCTGATATAATCGGGCGGCACGAGCGAGAGGTTGGGCTTGGTTACCTCGATATAGTAGCCGAACACCTTGTTGTATCCGACTTTCAGCGAACTGACGCCGGTGCGCCGTATCTCGCTCTTTTGCAGCCGCGCTATCCAGTCTTTCCCGTCTCGAACGAGGACGCGCAGCTTGTCGAGTTCGGGGCTGTAGCCGTCCCTTATTATGTTTCCCTCGTTCATCGTCGCAGGAGGAGAGTCGACGAGCGCGTCCGTGATGAGCGACGTCACGTCTTCCAACGGATCGAGCGATTCGCAAATCGACCCGAGGCGGGGGGAGCGCGCCGCCTTCAGCCCTTCCTTGAGGAGGGGCGCCCTGGCGAGCGAATTCTTGAGGGCGACCATGTCGCGCGCGTTCGCGCCGGGTCCCGATATCCTGCCGAGCAACCTCTCGATGTCGTGGACCTCTTTGAGCGTGTCCCGTATCGCCAGGCGCAGCCTGTGGGATCCGACCAACTCGTCCACAGCCTCCTGCCGGGCATTGATTCGGTCGACCTCCATGAGAGGGTGGGTGACCCATCTCCTCAGCTTTCGGCCGCCCATCGAAGTGACGGTCGAATCCAGGATGCCCAGCAGCGAGCCCCTCTTGCTATTGTCGCGGATTGTGCATAGCAGCTCGAGGTTTCGCTGGGTGTTGGAGTCGATTATCATGTATTCCGAACGTGCGAAAGGCGTGGGCCGCCTGAGATGCTGGAGCGAAGCGCGGTAGGTATCCTTGAGGTACTGGATGATCGATCCGGCGGCCGAGGCCGCCAGCGGAGTGTCGTCGAGTCCCAGTCCGGTAAGGGAATGCAGCCCGTAATGGGATGTGATCACCGAGGTCGCATGCGCGAGCGCGAACGTCCAGTCTTCTATCGGCCTGAAGGGGATGCCGGGGCAGTGTTTATCGAGCTTGGCCTTCAGTGTTGAATCCATTTCCGAGGCCGGGAAAAGGAATTCGGATGGATTGATTCTGAGGAGTTCCTCAACTATCAGTTCGTTCGTATCGGCGCCGTTGCGCTGTGTCGTCAAGAACTCGCCGGTCGACACGTCGGCGAACGCCACGCCTATTCCGTCGTCGGCAACGGAGATGGAGGCAAGGTAGTTGTTGGCGTTTTCCTCCAAAAGCTCGGGCTCGAGGACCGTGCCCGGCGTTATGACCCTTACCACCTCACGCTTGACGATGCCCCTTGCTTGCTTTGGGTCCTCGACCTGCTCGCAGACCGCGACCGTTTTACCCGCCCTCATCAGCTTGGCGATATAACTCCTGGCGGCGTGGTAGGGGACACCGCACATGGGGATTCGGTTCTCCTTCTTGCTGGAATCGCGTGAGGTGAGGGCGATATCGAGGATTTCCGAGGCGACCTTGGCGTCTTCGAAGAACATCTCGTAGAAATCACCCATGCGAAAGAACAATATAGAGTCCTTGTGCATGTTCTTTATCCGGTTATATTGCTTGAACATGGGTGTGAGTTCGTCGCCCAACAGATCGCTCCCGTTCAGAAAAGGCCCCCCTGGGGCATAAGATTGACTTCGAGGCCGGCCTCTTCGCTGAGCCGGCCCGCCACCGCGAGAGCCGAATCTCTCGATTCGTATGGTCCCAGCCGCACGGAGAGGTACTCGCCGTGGTCCACGTTTCGAGTGACCATGTAGGCCTGGTAGCCGAGCTTTTTCAACCGGCCGACAAGCCTCATTGCCTCTTGCTGCGAATGGAAGAGGCCCGCTTCGATGATATGAGGCCGGCGGTTAGTCGAAAGGTCCACCTTCAAAATCGAAGCCAGCTCGGCGACCTTCTGCTCGACAGCCGGTTTCCGGATCGAATTGGGGAATATATTGAGGAATTGGCGATAGGTTTGAAACGCGGCGTTATAGTTTCCGGTGTTTTCGTAAATGCCGGCAATCTTGAGATAGCAATTCGGTGATGCATCCCGCGTCGAGGTGGCCTCGGAGATAATCTCTTTATATATCCTTTGGGCCTCTCTCAATTCGCCGGCTTCGAACAAGGCGTCGGCATACAGCTCCTTCGCGCGCGAGCGCCAGGGCTGAGACGGGTCGGCCTCCATGTATGCCTCCAGGAACTCTTTGGCCGAGATAATGTCGCCACTCAGCAGCATGTTTTTCGCCGCGCGCACGCCGGCTTGCTCTCTCAGTTCGCTTGTGAGGAAGTACAGATACACCCGCGAGTAGAATTTTTGGGCGTCTGCGTAGTCGGCCGTCAATTCAAAAAGCTCTCCCATATGGAAATTGGCCCCGTCGGAATACGGGCCGTCCGGGAATTCCTGGAGGAACCGGTGCATTTTCGTCTGAGCCTCATAAACGTTTGTTTCCAACTTCGCATCGAGAAATTGCAGGTGTTCAACCCAGCGACTGTTCGGGTAATTTGAGAGGAAAGAATGGATACACTGGCGAGCATCATCGAATTGCTTATCCGAGTAAAGTTTGACGCATCGTTCATAGCGCCTCTGCGCCCTGCCGAACAGAAACCACTCCCCGCTTGCCTCGCGGGGGGCATGGAGCGACAGCGCAAGCGCGATCAGCGCAAGCGCGATAGATCGCGAGCATAGCCGCCGTAAAGTCGCTTCGGATTTATAGGGGGATGCTCTCATGGTTCTCTAGCTTGGAATTGCCGCGGGCGATGGGGATTCTCCTATGAGAGTCCAGCCTTCGACCACGGAAATCCGGACATCGTATTGTCGTCCTATAAGTTCCTTGCCGCCGGGAAAGCTTGCCACGCGGTGGCCCCGGGTACGCCCTATCAGATGCCCCCGGCGCTTGGAGTCCGGGGTCTCGGGCAGCACCGATTGCACGGCGCCCGCGAGCTTTTGGAGTCTTTCGCGGCTTATTGTCTTTTGAAACTCGAGCAAGCTTCGGTGCCGGTGAATTATCGTTTCCTTATCGAGCGCGCCATCGAGGTGGACCGCGGCCGTCCCGGGCCTATGAGAATATTTGAAGATGTACGCCCCATCGAACTGAGCCTTTTCCATGAGCGCTCGGGTTTGCTCAAAGTCCTCATCCGTTTCGCCGGGGAATCCGATAATCACGTCGGTAGTCAGGCTGATGTCTGGAACCATTCGCCTGAGGTTTTCCAGCTTTTCCATGTATTGCTCCGATGTATATCCGCGATTCATCAGCTTGAGGATTCGGCTGGAGCCGGACTGCACGGGCAGATGCAAATGCTCGCATACCTTCGGCAGATCGCGGATAGCCCGCATGAGGTATTCCCCGAGGTCTTTAGGGTGTGAGGTGGTGAAGCGAACGCGAAGCAGGCCAGGGATATCATTAACGGATTCGAGCAATTGCGCGAATGTTATCTCCTCGCCGAGGTCCTGTCCGTAGGAGTTTACGTTTTGCCCGAGAAGGGTTACCTCGACGACTCCCTGCTGCGCCAGCGCGCGCACTTCTTCGAGCACTTCATCGGGTCGCTTGCTGCGCTGCGCCCCTCTTACATAGGGGACCACACAATAAGAGCAGTAGTTGTCGCAGCCGCGCATGACCGATACGAATGTGTGAATTCGCCCGTGATCGGTTCCGATCGCGAGATCCGATCTGGGCTCAGGACCGTCTTCGGGCGTCGCCACAACGGGCCTCTCGCCGCTCTCGACCCGCTGGATAAGGGAAACGATGTCGTTTATCGCGCGCGTTCCGAAGACGAGATCGAGATGAGGGAATCTTTTTGCGAGGGCGCGCTTTTCCTTTTGGGCGACGCATCCGCCGACACCGAGGATGAGCTGCGGCCTGTCCGCTTTCATTCGCTTTAATTGTGAAATTCTGGAATAAAGTCTCTGTTCGGCGCGATCCCTTACGCAGCATGTATTGAAAAGTATGACGTCGGCCTGCTCGGGGTCCTCGACCGCCGCGTATCCGGCTTTTTCGAGCAACCCGCCGACGATCTGGGAATCATGCCTGTTCATCTGGCACCCGAAAGTGACGATCTGAGCCAATTTTCGGGGGGCTGTTTGCCTTAAGGAAGTCCGTGGAGTTTTAAGGTTATTTTCAATCTTTTCGTTCATGGCCGGGAGATTCAAAAACCAAAAGAAATCGCAAAAGTCATCATGGGGAGTCGCTAGTCAAATTGGTATGGGTGTGGCGTCGGTCAAGATGAAGTCTACCACGAAACATGCCTCTTATGCAAGCGCGAATGGAGCAGGCGGTACGGCCCTTGCTGAGGCCATTCGCGATGGCTGCTCCGACAACCGGCGGCGGACTTTGACTAATATGAGCTTTCGTGATAAAATGTTTTTGATAAAGGCACTTAGGGCATTTAGTCTGAGCAAGTGGGAGCCTTGGAACTCATGATGGAGGGAAGCAATGAAATGCCCCGTTCACGCCGATAGGGACGTCGTGGGATATTGCGTCGATTGCGGCGTTTTCGGCTGTGATAAATGTCTCGTAGATGAGGAAAAGGGAGAAAACCGCTGTGCGAATTGCAGAAAGGCGCAAGCCGCCTCTGCGCACAAGGGCGGTCACGGCATCGCCTCGAAATTATTCAGTGAAAAAAAGACAGCCAAGGCGAAGACAAGACGGCCGTCCTTCGGTCGTTCCAGCGTAGCACGCAAGCCGCGGGGCGGCCGAAAGCTGGTCGTCCATTTTAAGGATAACAAGGTCATCAAGGGAAGCACTTACAAGCTGGACCCGAGCTCGCTCGGGTTCCATCTTGTCCCCCTCGACTCGGTGGAGGGGCAAGACCGGATGCACGTGAATTTCTCGGATATCACGGCAATACACATTGTCAGGGATTTTGAGGGTGAATTCGACCCGCTCGAAGACGTTAGCGAAACTCCCGCGGAAGGTCAAGAAGTGAAGGTGGCGTTTCGCGACGGCAAAGTCATCGAGGGGCGCACGCTTCATAGGTTCGATCCCACATGCCGGCGATTTTTCATTGTGCCCAAAGGCCGCGACGGCAATAACATTAGCATTCTCGTCGAAAGATCGGCTCTCAAGGGCATTGAAATGGAAGGCTTCAAAGAGGGTCTTTTCGCGGAAGAAGAAACTCTCGAAATCAGCGAGGGCGCCAAAAAGAGGACCGACAGGGCGCCTTTGAGCCAGGACGAGTCCATGGGGGATCTCTATTTCTCCATGAAGAACTACGACAACGCGCTGGCCGAATATGAAAAGGTAAAAAAGGACTATCCCAACGACAAAAGGTTGAATTTGAAAATTTCGGTGTGTAATTATAATCGTGGTGTCAATTTCGTCAAATCGCGCAAGTACAAGGAGGCCAAGACCGAATTCGAGAAAATAGATAAGGACGATCCGGTATACGGAAAAGCCAAGAAAAAGATTCGCAAAATCGATAAAATTCTCAAAGACACTGAAAAAATCGGCCTCTGAAGCGCCAAGATGCAGCCCGATTGCCTGTTTTCACCCGGCGTTCAAGGAAAAAAGGGCGCCGGCGTTTCGAACATTTTTGCCCCCCTATTAAGTGTTTTTCTTATCTTTTGTTGTATAAATTGTATGCGCAATAAAGCGGCGAAAAAATGCGCCGTCGTGGATTTTTGATTGCAACCAGTCAATGGCAAGGCTCCTAACTTGAAATCACAGGATTTTGTGCTATAATGATGTGTTTTATTAAAGGGAGTTCATTCTTTAAATTATATTCATTCAACCCGGCCGGTCGAATAGGTCCCATTAGCCACCGCTCTCACAGTGAGGAGAAATCGCGTGGGGAGCACAAATGCGTTATGCTGTTATATGTGACGTCCACTCCAACCTTGAAGCGTTAGAAGTGGTCCTTGCCGAAATCAGGCGCCAGGGAGTTGATCGAATTGTCCATTTAGGTGATATTGTCGGCTACAACATCAACCCCAATGAGTGTATCGAGATTTTCAGGAGCGAGAATGTCGAATCTATCATGGGTAATCACGACGCTGCGGCGTGCGGGCTCGACGATCCTTTGTGGTTCAATTCGGCCGCCAAGCAGGCCATAATTTGGACGCGAAAAAGGCTGAGCAAAAAAAATAAGGAGTATTTACGAAGCCTGCCCGCGCAGCTTGTTCTGGAAGATAATATCCTGATTTCCCACGGTTCGCCGGAAAATCGGGATAACTACATTCTGGACTGGATGGACGCGATGCGCCAGTTCGCCGTGATGGAGAATATGTCGGTCAAGATGGGATTCTTCGGGCATAGCCATCTTCCCGCTCTATTCGCGTACCGTGGTTTCAATCACGACCTAGAGCAGGCGGGAAAGCATACCCTTGATCGCAACAACCTGTACCTCGTCAATTTTGGAGGGCTGGGACAACCTCGCGACAGCGATCCGCGAACCTGTTTTGGCATCTTCGATTCCGACGAAATGACCGTCGAATTCTTCAGGCTCAAATATGATGTCATAAAATGCGCCAAGAAGGTCGAAGCGGCCGGCCTCGACGGGTACCTGGCCGAAAGGCTTCTGGTCGGCGTTTAGGGACAAGGACGGCGTTGGCCGTCTTGCCGGAGGAAATCCAGTGCGAAAAGCCAATATCAGGCGCAAAACGACGGAGACCGACATCGAAGTCCGGCTTGCCATCGATGGCAAAGGCGACTACGACATAGACACCGGCATCGGATTTCTGGACCATATGCTGTCGCTTATGGCCAAGCACGGACTCTTCGACCTCTCCATCAAGGCCAAGGGCGACCTCGAAGTCGACTTTCATCATACGGTCGAAGACGTCGGCCTGTGCCTGGGCAAGGCTTTCGACGAGGCCCTGGGAGGAAAAGAAAAGATCGTCCGATACGGGTCGGCGCGTGTGCCGATGAATGAGGCGCTCGCACAGGTCGACGTGGACATTTCCTCTCGCCCCTTCCTGGTGCTCAACGCCGAGCTGCCTGCCGCCAAAGTCGGCCAATTCGACTCGGAACTCGCACGCGAGTTCTTGCATGCGTTCGCCAACGCCGCGCGGCTGACGCTGCATGTTAATCTCGCATATGGCGAAAACGTCCACCACTGCATAGAGGCGATGTTCAAAGCCCTCGCCCGCGCGCTTGCGCAGGGCGCGCAGCAGGACGAAAACATCACGGGCGTGATGTCCACAAAAGGGAAGCTCTAAGGTAATGATCGCGATAGTCGACTATCAGATGGGCAATCTGCGAAGCGTGCAGAAGGCGTTTGAATCCAGGGGCTTCGACGTCGTCGTCACCGACGACGTTGGAGCAATAAGGGATTCCAGCGGAGTGGTCCTTCCCGGAGTGGGCGCGTTCGGCGACTGTTACAGGGAGTTGAACTCCCGTGGACTGATCGATCCCCTTCTCGAATGGATCGATTCCGGGCGTCCCTTTTTGGGAATATGCCTGGGGCTGCAGATACTCCTTTCCGGCAGTGGGGAAAGCGAAACGACGCCGGGATTCAATGTGATCCCAGGCCGGGTGAGGAAGTTTCCCGCCGGCGAGCTGAAAGTGCCTCACATGGGATGGAACCAGGTCAAATACGGCACGGACAGCGCCGACGATTCGACGGGCGGATGCCCCATCTTCAAGGGGATTCCCGACGGAACGTATTTCTATTTCGTCCACTCCTACTATGTGGACCCCGACGACCGCTTGGCCGTCGCCGGATCGACCGATTACGGTATAACCTTTGCCTCGACCATATGGCAAGGCAATCTCTTCGCCACGCAGTTTCATCCGGAAAAGAGCCAGCAGGCCGGATTGAAGCTGATCGAGAATTTCGCAAAGCTGGCCCTCTGCGCCTCCGATCTGGCGCGCACCGAGGCCGATTGAAAATGACCCAGCAGCCATCTAAAAAGAGAAAACCCAAGATAAGCCTGAGAGTCAAGATTTTTATAGCGCTCCTGCTTGTGGGTGTTCCGCCGGTTTCAGTTGCGCTGTCCACCGCCTTCGTCAAAGGCTTGGAGATCAGGACCTCGAGCATCGGCATGCGATTCGAGAACATGGCTGTCTGGATGTCGGAGGGGATAAAGTCCAGCTTTTCCGACGAGATAGCCGAGGCGCAAAGCCTTGCGCTCACGCCGACGCTTCTGAACGCGGTGGCAGAGTCCAACCGGTCGTATGGGGAAAAAGACGAGGACGCCATCCTGGCCGAAATCAAGGCGATAGACGATGAGTGGCGGACGACACCGAAAATAAACGATAGGATCCGAGGATATCTTTCCAACCCGGCATCACGATATCTGCAGAACATTCTCGAACTGCGCGAGGACAAGTACGCCGAGATATTCGTGACAGACGAGCAGGGGGCAATCGTTGGGGCCACCGGCAAGACGACGGACTTTTATCAGGCCGACGAGCTGTGGTGGCAAAAGGCGTTTAACCGCGGCAATGGGCGGAACGTGATTCAGGGCATCGAGTTTGACGAAAGCGCCCAGCTCAAGACGATAACGATTGCCGTGCCCATTCGCGACCCCGCCAGCCATACGGTAATGGGCGTGATGAAAATCCTCATGAGATCGGATTACCTTTTCCGCTCCATCAACACGCTTCGCGTCGAGCATAAGGGCGGGTACGCCGGACTGACGAACAAGGACAGGGAGTTGCTGGCCACGTCGGCTCCATCAAAGCGCAACCGCGTCGGCGCCGACTTCTGGAAAGTGATTGTCGGACAGGGCAAGGGCTGGACAAAGGCTGCAGACGCGTTGGGCGAAGAAAACGTGCTGGGCTTTGCGGTCGTGGAGACAGGCGGCATAGACGGCGAGGTAATCCTCACGGGCGGCAAGTGGTACGTCTTCTTCCATCAAAACTCTCACATGGCGTATTCGCGCATCTACCGGATGACCCCGCAGGTGCTGGCACTGGGTTTCGGGCTGGTCCTCGCGCTTAGCCTGCTCGGGTTCTATGCGACCAACCGGATAGTGATGCCGATCCGGCTGCTTCGCGAGGAAGCGCAGTACATCGCGCGCGGCGACCTGGGGCGCAAAGTCAAAATCCGCACAAACGATGAGATTGAGCTTCTGGCCGACGACATAAACATAATGTCGGAAAAGCTCAAGGAAATCCATGACGACCTCGAGCAAAAAATCGAAGAGCGCACCGCCGAGCTTTCGGAGGCCAACAAACGGCTCGAGACGCAACGGAGCGTCCTGCTCAAGGTCAACAAGCAGCTCATGAAGGCGAGCACGCTCAAGTCGGAATTCCTGGCCGACATATGCGACGGGCTCAACAATCCCGTTCTGAATATAATCAGACTGGCCGAAAATGTCTCGGAGAAAGGCGCCGACAAGCTCGACGAAATACAGCGCGCCTATCTGGGCGACGTCCTCAGCAACGCGAAACATCTGCATCAATTGATAGATGAGGTGTTCACGTTGGCCCGGGCCACTTCCGGAAAGATGGAGCTTAAACGCTCCCTTTTCCACGTCGAGAACGCGCTCCGGGAGGTGCAGGACACGGTCAAAGCCCTCGCCACCGAGAAGAACATCCAATTCGAGTTCGAAATCGACGACGACGTCGAGGAGCTGTCCGCCGACTTGAACCTCTTCAAGCACATCGTGTTCAACCTATATACCAATGCGATCAAATACAGCAGGATTAACGGTAAAGTGATTGTCGCCTCATCGATAGTCGATGACTCCGTCGAGATCTGCGT
>CBFDAY010000039.1:0-13228 GCA_965602895.1 uncultured bacterium | reverse complement strand
CACATGGAATGGGTCTTTTTCAAGAATACCCTTTTTAACATAGTCATCCAAGAACTTGCCGCTGTCGTCGCGGCTGAATCCGTATGCCATTTGAGTGAGGTCGTTGGTACCGAACGAGAAGAACTCGGCCTCTTCGGCGATTTTGTCGGCCATGATGGCGCCGCGCGGCACCTCGATCATGGTGCCCACGGTGAACTTCACTTTCACGCCCATCTTCTTCATCACCCGGTTGGCGACGTCGACAACGTCTGCCTTGAGTATTCTGAATTCGGCGGCGTCTCCTATCAACGGGAGCATAATCTCCGGGAGGACCCTGATTTTCTTTTTCGCAAGTTCGCATGCGGCCTCTATTATGGCGCGCGTTTGCATCTTGTATATCTCCGGGAAGGTTATCCCGAGGCGGCAGCCACGGTGGCCGAGCATCGGGTTGAGTTCCTCGAGGCTTTCGACCTTGTTTTTGAGCTTCTTTGCGGGTACGCCCATCTCTTTTGAGAGCGCTTTGATCTGCTTGCCTTCATGCGGGAGGAACTCGTGCAGCGGCGGATCGAGAAGCCGTATCGTCACCGGCAGCCCGGCCATTTCTTTGAAGATGCTTTTGAAATCGCCCTTTTGCATCGGCAAGAGCTTGGCCAGCGCACGCTCGCGCCCTTCGATGCCGTCGGCGAGAATCATCTCTCTGACGGCCATTATTCGATTACGCTCGAAGAACATGTGTTCGGTTCGGCATAGCCCGATTCCCTCGGCGCCGAAGTCCCTGGCGACCTTGGCGTCGCGGGGCGTGTCGGCGTTGGTCCTGACCTTGAGGCGCCTTGTCTGGTCGGCCAATTTCATTAACGCATAGAAGCTGGGTCCAAGTTCCGGCAACCTTGTCTTGACCTGGCCCAGCATGACCTCTCCGCTTGAGCCGTCGAGCGAGATGTAGTCACCTTCGTTCACAACACGAGAGCCAACCTTAAACCTGCGGGCCTTGTAGTCGACAGTGATATCGCCGCATCCGACGACGCAGCACTTGCCCATGCCGCGCCCGACAACGGCCGCATGCGAGGTTCTGCCGCCGCGCTGGGTAAGTATTCCCTCGGCCGCAGCCATGCCCTTGATATCTTCGGGCGACGTCTCGACGCGAACCAGGATGGCTTGTTCATCGTTGCCTTTGAGTTCCTCTGCCTTCTTGGGGGTGAAGACGACCTTGCCGGTTGCCGCGCCCGGCGAAGCCGGCAGACCTTTTGCGATGACTTTTCTGGCCGCGGCCGGATCGAACGTGGGGTGCAGGAGCTGGTTGAGCTGATCGGGTTCGACGCGAAGCAACGCCTCTTCCTTGCTAATGAGGCCTTCCTTTTTCATTTCAACCGCGACGCGAATAGCGGCCCGCGCGGTGCGTTTTCCCGTCCGGGTCTGCAACATCCACAGTTTTCCGCGTTCTACGGTGAACTCGATGTCCTGCATTTCGGCGTAATGCTTTTCGAGTTTCTTGTAGATTTGCGTGAGCTGCCTATAGATTTTGGGCATGAACTCTTCAAGGGAGACCTGGTCCGGCTCCTCTTTTCCGGCTTTGTTTATCGGCTGGGGTGTCCTGATGCCGGCGACCACGTCTTCGCCCTGCGCATTCGGGAGGTATTCACCGTAGAAGCGATTTTCTCCCGTGGCGGGATCGCGTGTGAAGGCAACCCCGGTGGCACAGTCGTTACCCATGTTGCCAAAGACCATCGATTGAACGTTCACGGCCGTGCCCCAGTGTTCGGGGATGTCGTGCAGCTCGCGATATGCCTTCGCCCGGGGGATATCCCATGATTTAAACACGGCCGAGATGGCGCCCCATAGCTGTTCCTGCGGATCATCGGGAAAAGCCTCGCCGGCATGCCTTTTGACGGCGCGTTTGAATTTGCTGGAGAGGTCTTTCCAATCGGCGGCATTGAGTTCAGTGTCGAACTCTACGCCCTTTTTCTTTTTCTTTCTCTCGATGATGTGCTCGAAGACTTCGCCATCGACACCCATCACGACGTTGCCGTACATTTGTATGAAGCGGCGATATGAATCGTAAGCGAATCGCTCGTTTCCCGTCAATCGAATGACCGCCTGGAGCGTGCGCTTGTTCAGGCCGATGTTGAGCACTGTGTCCATCATACCCGGCATCGAGACCCGCGCGCCCGAGCGTACCGAGACCAGCAGAGGATTGACGTCGGCGGCGTATTTGCGGCCCATTGCCTTTTCGACTTTGGCCATGGCTTTCTTTACTTCCTGTTTCAGGCCTTTCGGGAATTTACCCTCATTTTTCGAAAAGTAGGTGCAGACTTCGGTGGTGATTGTGAAACCGGCGGGAACGGGAATCCCGAGACCAGTCATCTCGGCAAGGTTGGCGCCCTTGCCACCCAATAGGTTCTTCATTTCCTTGGCGCCTTCGGCCTTGCCGTCGCCGAAAAAGTATACGCTCTTTTTTGCCACGACTATTCCTCCAGTGGGTTAGGTGATATCCGTTCATCCGCACCGCGTGCGTGTGGCCACTTTTTGTAAGATTTATAACACATGCATCGGTTTAATGCAAGTCTGCGGCCCGAGGTTTGTCTTGCTTGGGCCCTGAACTTTGATGAAAGGCGCGGTGGTTTTGCCGATAGACGCTGAACCAGGACATTGGAAGGTGTGAGCCCCTGATTTTCCCCCCGGATTCGCCCGCCTCGGGCATCCTGGGACGAAGATGCCACGGCGCGAAGCGCTCCGGAATTGGCGTGTTGCGCGGATATTCTAGACTGCCTCTGGTATCGGTTGCTCATTGGGGCCGGCTTTGGAATCGGCAAGATTCTTTGGGAGTCTTATCGTGAACAGGCAACCGTAATCTTTATCCTGTTCGATGGAGAGGAGTCCACCGTGCGCGTGCACGATCTTCTGCACCGAGGCGAGTCCGACGCCGATGCCCTTAGCTGTCCTGGCGCCGGCGGAAGTGTGGAATAGATTAAATATGTTATCTTTTTCCTTCTCGGAGACGCCGGGGCCGTCGTCGCGAACGCACAGCGTCACGGCTTCTTGGGTTTCGGCGCAGCTGATGTCGATCCGGGTTTCGGCGAATTTAATCGCGTTGGTCACGAGGTTTTCGATGACACGCTGGATATATCTCTCGTCGACCTCCATCACAATCCCGCCGTTGGAGGAGCTATAATCACAATTTTCGCCGTTTATCGTGATGAGCTTCCCCTTGGTTGCGGCCTCGGAGCTATAGGTGGCGGCGATGTCCAAAAGCATGCGATGCAGATTCACTTTGACTTTTTCAATATTCACGATCCCGAGTTCGAACTTCTTGTATTCGAGAAAATCCTCGACGAGGCGGACAACCCCGTTGCAGGCATTTTCGATCTTGTCGTAGTATTCGTTGAACTTGTTCGCCGAGATCGTGCCGTCGCGCATCATGTAGATGATAAAAAGAATGGCCGAAATCGGGTTCTTTATATCATGCGTGAGCATGTAGAGGAACTCCTCGCGCTCGGTTTCCATCGCCAATTGGGCGGTGATGTCCCGGGCGAGACCCTCCGTGCCGACGAAGGAGCCGTCCTGTTTGTATATGCCCCGCGAGTTGACTTCAAAAGCCTTGTATTCGCCATCCTTATCCTTTAACCTTATGCGCAAGCCTTTGACGAGGCGCGATTGATCCATCCTGCGCTCGAGAAGCACGGATTCGTACTCGGAGTAATCCTCGGGATTGACAAACTGCGAAAACGGGCGATCGAGGAGGTCGGTCTTCTCGTATCCGAGTAATTCCGTCACCTCGTCATTGACTGAGGTGATGTTGCCGTCAGGATCGAGATAATAAAGCAGGTCGGGAACGTTGTCTATCAGGTGCCTGAATTTTCCTTCCGAGGCCTCGAGTTCGGTTATCTTCTGCTCCAGCCGTGAGGTAATCTGGTTAAAAGATTCGGCGAGCTGGTTTATCTCGGAGCCTTCTCCACCGATTTCTATCCTCTCTGAGAGATCGCCCTGAGCTATTCTCATGGCGGTTTTGGAGGTCTCAAGGATTGTGTATACGATATTGCGGGACAGCAAGAACCCCAGGATAGTGGCTGCGAGACTCAGCAGCAGAATCACCGTTATCTGCGTCCATTTATTTAGATCGGGGAGCCAAACGACGACAACCAGGTATATGGTGAGAAGTAGGGGAATTATGTCCATCAGGCCAAAGGAAAGAATGAGCCTGTAGGCGATGCGCTCGTCAGCGATGTTTGAGAAAATCGATTTCTTATTGCCGACCATTTGTCTGCCTCTCGATTGCAACAGAACAGGATATGGCGCCGGTTACCACGATTACGCAAGACGTGGGAGCACGATTCGTGCCAAGAACCCCGGGGAATCTTCGCTGCAGCAAGAACATACGAAAAGAGGAGGGAAATCAGGTCAGTCCCCGCCAGCAGCCTGCCAACCGAGGGTCGGAACCGCCAGTGAGACCGCCGTCTTCGTCGAACATAATGCATTGAGAGCCGCCGAAGAAATCGGCCTCATCGCTTATCATATGTCCCTTAGCGGACATGGGTTGTACAACTTTTTCCCAATAAGCCGTCTCAAGGGCGAGTTTACCATCGTTGTAACTCCTCCAGCGCGGAGCATCGATGGCCTGCTGAGGCGGCATCCCGAAGTCGATGATATTCATCAATATCTGCAGCAACCCCTGCGGCTGCTGGTCGCCGCCGGTGCATCCGATTGCCAGAAACAGATTCGCCCCTTTTAGCGCCATGCACGGAACCAGCGTGTGCATGGGACGCTTGTGGGGATGGAACGAGTTGGGATGACGGGGATCGAACGAGAACCCCTTTCCCCTGTTGTGAAGGATAATTCCAGTATCGCCCGCGACGACGGCTGATCCAAATACGTCAAACAGGCTGTTTATGAATGAGACCGCGTTCCCGTCGGAATCCACGATGCAAAAATACGTTGTATCGCCCGATTCCGGGCTGGAGGATGGATCGGTCACGGAGGCTCTATCGGTATCGATTCCGGCACGACGCTCTGCGGCATAATCTTTTGACAGCAAGTATGAAGTGGGAATATCATGAAACTCCGGGTCGCAAACAAAGAGGTCGCGGTCGCTGAAGGCTGATTTCTTTGCCTCTACCTGCAAGTGAATGAGGTCGGGGCTGTCCCGACCCAGCGTGCTGATGTCGTATCCCTCCATGATATTGAGCATCTGAAGAAGAGTCAGGCCCTGTGAGTTTGGAGGAATCGTGAATATCTCGTGCCCCCGGTAGCTGGCGCTTATCGGTTCCACCCATTCGACCCGATGCTCCGCAAAATCCTTTATTGAGAGCATTCCGCCCATCCTTTTGAGAGACTCCGAGATTTTTTCCCCGAGCTGGCCGGCATATAGCGCGGAAGCCCCATCGGAGGCAACGATCTCCAGGCTGTCGCCCAGCTCCGGCTGGCGAAGAGTTTCCCCCGGAAGGGGGTATCCGCCGTCCGATTTCAAGTATATGCTCGCTGTCTTGGGAAATCTTTCGATTTCCCTGACGCTCAGTCCGATGCAAACGCTTATGGCCGGGTTTATCTCGAAGCCATCCTTTGCCAACGCTATGGCCGGTCGCAACAGCTTTTCAAAAGGGAGGGTTCCATAGCGTTCGTGCAGCATGGCCCAGCCGCTGAGCGCGCCCGGAGTGGTCACCGAGAGCGGCCCTCTTTCTGGTATAGCGAAATGTCCACGCCTTTTGTACGCCTCGATGCTCGCTCCGAAGGGAGACCTGCCGCTGGCGTTAAGGCCGATCACCCGCCCTTTCTCCCGGAAAAACACCAGTGCGAACATGTCTCCGCCGATGCCGGTATTGCCCATATCGACCACGTTGAGCGCGGCCGCGACGGCGATTGCGGCGTCGACGCAGTTGCCTCCCTCCTTCAGCACGTCTATCCCTATCTGCGTCGCAAGTGGATGCGCGGTCGAGACCATTGCCTTGTATTTATTGGCTTCCGGCACGCGCCCTCCTCCCCTGCCCTATTTGACCCTGGAAGACAAAACACAGGACTCGGTCGCGAGCATGTCCGACCGGCAGACAATTCCGGCTGGCGACTGCGCGCCCACAACCGCATTAGGCTCGCCCAAAGGATCATGCCTTTTCATAGTAGACCAGTTTCTCATCCTGCGCCTCGGCGACTTTTCCTGCATCGATCAATATGCCAAGGTTCCCCACCACTTCGCTGAGCGCAAGAAAGAGGTCGTCGGATGTCATGAAAGGGAATGTTGATCGGCAGATCTGGTAAAGCGTTCGCCTGCCGTTCCGCAGGGACCTCAGGATGTGGCGCTGTCTCTTGCGGTGCCGGTCCAAGAGCGCCTCAACTGTTGGCCCGTATTCGCCGAAAACCGGCCCATGTCCGGGCAGCGCCCAGGATGCGCCCAGGCCGGCCACGCGTCTGAGGCTTTCCCTGTGCAGCTTCAGTCCATTGTAGGTCGAATCCGCCCGAATCATCTCCACCTCAAGCAGCGCAGCGACATGCAATCCCGAAAGAACAGTATCGCCCGTGAAGAGAATTCCCGCCTCATCGTCATGGAGACAGATCGAGCCGCATGAATGCCCCGGCGTATGCAGCGCCTTGAGTTTGAAGGCATCGAGCGAGATTTCATCACCATCATCGAGGAACGATGCAGAATCGGGCTTGGGAGCGACGGACGGGCTCGCGGGCGTCTCCACGAGGCGTGGCAGTTCCCCCTCGGGCACGCCCATGGATCGGAAAAAATCGTGCTCCCAATTTCGCTGCGAATCGGCATCTCGTTCCGGGCCCCCGATTGTTTTGCCTGCCTCGAGCCGGTGGCAGAAGATTTCGGCCCCTGATTCCTCGCATAATCTCCGGGCGAGCGCCCTGTGGTCGGCGTGGCCGTGCGTGAGGATTATGCGCCTGATATCCCGAATGCGTCGTCCTGAGCGCGACAGCGCCGTTGAGATTGCATCGTATGCCTTCTGCGTCGCAAGGCCCGTATCTATCAGCGTCGGCGTGTCGCCGTCTATGAAATAGCAATTGGTCGTGCTGCTTGAATATGGGTTTGGGGTCTCGATGCGGAGGATATTCCGCTGTGAAAGGATTTGTTCCTCTGACCCGCTCATTGGAGTTGTCCGACGCGACTTATGAACTCATAGGTTTTTTCCTTGACGAGTTCCTTGTCGTAATCGACCGTTATGACGTGGTAGGACTTTTCGACCTCCACAACGGTCTTATCCTCGCTTCCGAGAAGGCGGTTTATCAGGTGGACGTTCGGGGGGTGTACCGTGTTGTCCTTTTTGCTCTGTATCAGGAGCACCGGCACGAAGACATCGGGCAGGTCATTTTTACATGGGCCATCAACTCGAGGAGCGAGGAGATGCATTCGAGGGGAGTGCGGTCGTAGCTCTGCTGCTTGGCGCAGGCGATGGGATCGGCGACGTCGCTTCCGGCCGATGGCTTGAACTTGATTAGCTTCTTGGCGATCGGAATCAACGGCAGCAATAGATTCTTCAAGTAGACGGGCGCGCCGTATGCGGCAACTCCGGCGATGTTGTACCTCTCGGCGTAATGAGCGGCCGCGTGCAGGCTTAACGTGCCGCCCATTGACATGCCGCAAAGGAATACCTTCTCGCACCTCGAACTCAGTTCGGCAAGATTCTCAACAAACGCGCCGAACCAGTCGCGCCAGTTTGTCTCAAGCATGTCGTACGGTGTGGTTCCATGGCCGGGCAAAGGATTGCAAAGGACCGTCAGGTCTTTTGAGGCGAGGTATTCGCCAAGCTCGCGCATTTCGTGCGGTGAGCCCGTGAAGCCGTGCGTCAGGAGACAGCCCACCGGCCCCCTTTCGAATCGAAACGCCGCCGTCTTTTCCGGATCCAGCTTCTTCACAAATCTTCCTCGGGCACAGAGCGAATACCTCGTGTATCACACATCGGCGGCCGCTCGTCAGGAAATGAAACGGCCATCAATATTTATCGTAATGGACGAATTCCTCGATCGCCCTTCTCTTGGGCGCCCGGCTGTCGGCGGCGGGAACCCCCAGCGGGGTCATCGCGACGATCGTCACTCCCTCGGGCGCGCCAATGACCTTTTCGGCGTCCTCTATATTGAACGCGCCTATCTGAACGGTTCCGAGACCGATCGAATGGGCGGCAAGACAAAGGTTCTGCATCGCAAGTCCCATGTCATACATCAGCCAGTCGCCCTTGCTGGTTATGGGCTGCCCCTTGTAGTATCCGGACTTTTCTTTTATCGCGCAAGCGACGATGACCACCGGCGCGTTCTTGATCGCGTCGGCCGACGGGTTGCCGGGTGAAAGCGTGCCTGCGAGCTTTTCCTTGACGGCAGGATCCTTCACGACGACCATCTCCCAGCACTGTGTGTTTGCCCACGAGGGCGCCCATTGCACCGCCGCCAGCACGGCTGTGAGTTGCTCGTCCGTTACCGGAGTGTCCTTGTACTGTCTGATGCTGCGGCGAGTTTTGATTACCTCGATTGTGTCCATCATTTCCTCCAGTTGTTGCTCTATTGCGATTACCGAAGCCGCATACGTGTCCGGCTGAACGGTTTTTCAAAGAAGTTTTTTTACCGCTTTCGCCAAGGCCGGCATGGCGGCAGAGGCGCTGTCGTGAATAGAGATGTCGGCGATGAGCGACGTCAATGGCGTGGGCTCGGGATTCACTTCGATAATCGTCGCTCCGCGCGCCTTCGCTACGTGAGGCAGGTCGGCCGCCGGGATGACCTGCGCCGACGTGCCGATGACGAGCATGATGTCGCACCCCTCGGCCTCGGCCTGCGCGTGCAAAAGAGCGCGCATCGGGATCATTTCGCCGAAGAATATGACATCCGGCTTGAGCACGTTCATGCACGCGCACATCGGCGGGAACGCGTCGGGCGCGATTTCGTCCCGCTCGTATGTCCGCTTGCACGAAAGGCAAACGAGCTTGCGGCCGTTGCCGTGGAACTCGATGACGACCGAGTTGCCCGCGTCCTGGTGCAGGCCGTCTACATTTTGGGTAATAACGCTGCTCAGCTTGCCGAGCGATTCCAGTTCCGCAAGGCCTTCGTGGCCGGGGTTGGGTTTTGCGTCGCCCAGCATGTCGGCAAGCTCGCGGAGCATTTTCCAAACCTTGATGGGATTCGACAGGAACGCGTCGATGGTGCCGTATTCCATCGGGTCATACTTGCTCCATATGCCGTCGGCGCTCCTGAAATCGGGTATCCCGCTGTCGACCGAGATGCCCGCGCCGGTGAGCGCCACGACCTTCTCCGCCGAGGCTATCTTCTCCGCCGCCTGTTGGATCAGGTTCTCCATTTGTTTCCCTCTCCTCATTTATTTCAGCAGATGGCGGGCGATGACCATGCGCTGGATCTGGTTTGTTCCCTCGACTATCTGTGTGACTTTCGCGGCGCGCATGAGGCGCTCGACCGGATAGTCCTGCATGTAGCCGTAGCCCCCGAAAATCTGGACGGCGTCGGTCGTTACCTTCATGGCGGTGTCGGTCGCGAAGAGCTTTGCCATCGCGGCGACGTGCGAGAAAGGCTTGCCGGCGTCTTTGAGATACGCCGCCTCGCGCACGAGATTTCGCGCGGCCCTGATGGATGTCGCCATGTCGGCCAGCATGAATTGTATTCCCTGAAACTCCGCGATCGGCTTGTTGAATTGCTCGCGCTGTCCGGCGTACTTGACCGATTCGTCGAGCGCCGCCTGCGCGAGACCGACGGCGGACGCGCCGATGGTTATGCGACCGGAGTCGAGCGCTACCATAGCTATCTTGAACCCGTCGCCTTCGGCGCCGACGAGGTTTTCGCGAGGGATGCGGCAGTCCTCGAAAATGATCTCGCGCGTGGGCGAGGAGCGCAGGCCCATCTTTTTCTCGGTCTTGCCGCAGGAAAAGCCGGGAGCGCCGTCGTCCACGATGAAGGAGCTGATGCCGCGCGCGCCTTTTTCTGGATCGCTTCGCGCCATCACAAGATAGATGTCGGCCTCGCCTCCGTGTGTTATGAACACTTTTGTTCCATTGAGCACGTAGCTGTCGCCGTCCAGCACGGCGCTCATTTTGAGTGACGCGGCGTCGGAGCCCGCGCCGGGCTCGGTCAGCGCAAACGCGCCGAGCTTCTCGCCCTCGGCCAGCGGCGCGAGATACTTGTTCTTTTGCTCGTCCGTGCCGAAAAGGTTTATCATTATCTGCGGCAGGCCCTGCACCGCGAGGCCGACGGCCGTCGCAAGGCAGTATTTCGCCAGCTCTTCGATGACGATTATGTAGGTCGAGTAGTCGAGTCCGGCGCCGCCGTATTCCTCGGGGCAAGGTATTCCCAAAAGCCCGATATCGGCCAGTTTTGTATATATCTCGCGATGGAACTCCCCCTTTTCGTCGGCTTCGGCCGCGATGGGGACGAGTTCCTTTTCACAGAACCTCTGAACCGTTCGGCGCAGAGCCTCCTGCTCTTCCGTCAATTGAAAACTCATCGATGACTCCTTGGCTGCAGTTTCGGGATGATATTTCCTGTTTGAAAACTCTTGACCGTTGCGCGGTCACACCGCCGCTTTGCGACGGGGTTCGAGCGTTTCCATGAAAGCTTCGATACGGTTGAGCAGCGGGCCTTCCGCGTACGCGCGCTCGTCGTTCATATCGGCCTCAACAAGGATGCCGGGCACGCCGGTCCATTTCGTCAGCATGTCCTTGATGTCGTATTGTCCCATCGAATAGGGCCTGCAGCTCCGATTGGAATGAAAAATAACGCCGTCGATCGAGAAGTCCTCGATTATTTCTTGCATCATCCTCGCGCGGCGCTCGAGGTTGTCGTTTATGAAAGCCGAGGCGTATGCGCGCGCGATCGATTCGATGGGGTTCCCGGCATCGAGTCCGTATGCGGTCCATCCGTTGAGGTACGTGGAAGCGGTGACGCAGGCCCCGAGATCCATGAACTTGTCTGACAGATCGCGAAGCCTGAACCATATCGGCAGGTTGTCCCACAGGATGCGATATCTCTCTCCGGGCACGGCCGCCACGCCCTCTGCGACGCGGCCTCGGAGTTCCTCTACGAGGTCTTCGTAGAAGTCAACAACTTGTTGCAGGCCGCGCAGGGTGACTATTGGCGCCATCAGGATGAATCCGTCGAAGGCGGTCATGGGGGCGGGAGCGTTTTTGCATTCGGCAAGCACTTTTCCCCACAAACCGGTGGCTTCGGACGAAAGCGCAACGGCCTCGCTCAGGCGGTCCATCTCGAATTTTCTGCCGAGGATGGATTCCATCTGTTCCAGTGCGCGGTTGATTTGTCGCTTTATATATTCGAGGCTGTCGGGGGTAAGCTCGTCGTGGATGAAGGGGGTATCGAAAAAGACCAGTGGCACGTCGAACAGCCGCGCGAGCGCCTCGTACCACTTTGTCACCATGCCACAGGTGTTGTTGCAGCAGACAAGGAAATCCGGCTTGGGGAGCCCCATGATGGGGCTTTTGCCGGTGACGGCCGATCCGATATCGCAGCGCGCATAAGAGCACAGGTCGCGCGAGTAGCCCATTTGCTCCGCAACCTCGCAAAGCTCGACGCCCATCTTGAATGCGCCGCACATCGCCGCATGGTTCTCGGGATAGACCGGAATCACGTCCATCGCTATTAACAGTTCAACCGGCCCTCCCCCCGTTATCCACGCGACCTTGCGACCGTTTTCGGCTGCGTTTTTGGCTTCGAGGTAGTAGGCCGACATCATCTCCCTCATGCGGCCTGCGGCCCGGATTTTTTTGGGGCGTATTTGAGTCAATCCGATCTCCTTAAGAGGCTATAGCGGCGGTTCGCGAACCGCCCTTACAAGGCTCCTTTCGCAAACTCGGTCGTCGGCTAATTGCCTCGGGATCTTATACGGCGACCTCGCGCCTGGGCTTGAGCGTTTCGATAAAGGCTTCAAGTCGCGTAAACACAGGACCCTCGGCGTACGCGCGCTCGTCGTTCATGTCGGCCTCAATGAGGATTCCCGGCACCCCCGTCCATTTCGTCAGAATTTCCTTGATGTCGTATTGGCCGAGCGAGTAGGGCCTGCAGCTCCGGTTGGAATGGAATATCACGCCGTCGATGGAATAGTCGACGACGATATCGCGCATAAGTTTTGCGCGGTATATTATACTCTGGTTCACGAAGGCTGAGGCGTAAGTGCGCGCGAGCCCGCCGATAGGCTCGGTCGCATCCAGGCTTGTGGCGGCCCATGCATTGAGGTAGGTCGACGCCACCACGCAGGCCTGCAGGTCGATGAATTTCTCCGAAAGGTCCCGCATTTTGAACCATATCGGCAGGTTGTCCCACAGGAGCCGGTACTTTTCTCCGGGGATGGCCGCGACCCCGCCGGCCGCGCGCTCTTGCAGTTCCTGCCTGAGGATTTCATAAAAGTCGAGGACCTGCTGCTGCCCACGGAGCGTGACAATCGGCGCCATCAGGATGAAGCCGTCGAATGCGCTCATAGGCGAAGGGGTGTTTTTGCAAATGCCGAGTATTTCGCCCCACATGCCAGCCGCCTCGGCCGATAGTGTTACGACTTCGGCGAAGCGATCCATATCGAATTTCCTGCCGAGGATGGATTCCATCTGCTCGATCGCGCGCTTGATCTGTTGCTTGACGTATTCGGCGGCATTGTCGGTCAGCTCGTCGTGAATGAAGGGCGCATCGAAATAGACGATGGGAACGTCGAAAAGCCGCGCGAGCACCTCGTACCACTTGGTCACGGTGCCGCAGATGTTGTTGCAGCAAACGAGGAAATCCGGCTTGGGCAGCCCCATGATGGGGCTTTTCCCCGTGACTGCCGACCCTATGTCGCTTCGCGCGTATGAGCACAGGTCGCGCGAATAGCCCATTTGCTCCGCCTCCTCGCACAGATCGACGCCCATCCTCGTCACGCCGCACATCGCGGCATGATTCTCGGGATAGACGGGGATGACGTCCATCGCGATGAGCAGTTCGACCGGTCCGCCGCTGGTTATCCATGCGACTTTTTGGTTGTTATCGGCGGCGTTCTTGGCCTCGAGGTAATAGAGCGACATCATTTCCTTCATGCGGCCGCCGGCTTTGATTTTTGGAGAGCGTCTCTCAGCCATTTTTCTTCTCCTTCAGCATTTCCACGAAAGCCTGCAGTCTTGTGCGCACCTGCTCGATCGAAGTCGGCTGCATCTCGGTTTCTATCTTGAGATGCGGAATGTCGGATTCGGAGAGCCTTTTTGCGATGTCGGGGTAGTCGAAGTCGTGGGGATCACAGAATTTCAGTATCAGCATCACTACGCCGTCGGCCTCGCTCTGCCTCACC
>CBFDAY010000038.1:0-13454 GCA_965602895.1 uncultured bacterium | reverse complement strand
TCGGCAAGGCTGAATTTTAGAGGACCGACCGCCTCGTCGGCGCCCAACGGCTCTTCGGTCAGCGCCAACGCCGACTCGGGCTCTATCTCGGCCGGAATGGGCCCGGGAACAAGAGGCGCCGCCGAAGATTGCGTTTCCACGACTTCTTTCGGAAACCTTTCGAGCACGTTGACGGCGGCCTCGCGCACCCAGGAGTCGGCGTCGTTTTTGAGTGGTTCGAGCAAATCGCGCGCCCTGTCGCCGCCGATATTTCCGAGCGCCACAACGGCGGAACTTCGCACCTTGTAGTTGTCCGAATTGAGGAGTTCGCCAATATGATCCACGGCGGGCGCATATGCGAGCTTGCCGAGCGCCTCGGCGGCGTATTCCTTCACCCAATCATCGGCGTCGTCGAGGGCCTCGATGAGCGCCGCCGCCGCTTTTTCACCGCCGATTTCACCCAGCGCTCGCGCGGCCGAGACACGGGAATAGTAATCGCCCGTCTTCAGGTTTTCGATAAGCGTACCGACGTCCGCCATTTTGTGCCTCCTCTTCTCGGGGTGTGACCCAAAGACCTGATTCAAGGGAAATTATAGCATTGTTACAAGAGGGCCTGCAATTTTGCCGGGGTTGAAAAGAAGGAGCGGATGACTCACCGGCGCGTTATCCTTGTGATATGGCGGGAAATTGAAAGAGCGCGGTGACCTCAGGCCACGAGGGCCTTGCCCCCGCGTCGCTGATACATCTCTTTGCCCCGCTTGAATTGCATTACAACACCCGAGACGGCTAGGATCAGCCATATGAGCAGTCCCACGTAGAACCATGCGCCGCCGACACGGCTGATATCCCCGTCCAGAAGGCGATAGAACATCGCCCGGTAGGCGTAAACACCTCCGCCGGATATCATCACTGCCACTGCCAGCACGGCGGCGAGCGCACCCTGCGACGCCGTCGCAATGATAATGATCGCCCGCTGGAGCCAGAGCGCCGACAGGCCTCCCAAGAGCCCGCATATGATGGGGATCAGCACCGACACGTTCGGTGTGTAGAGTCCCGCCAAAAACGCCGATGCAAACGCAAACCCGAAGGCGCCCACGACGAAGATAAAGGCGTAATAGGCCGTCACGCTGGCCCATCCTCCGATCAGGCCGAGCACCGTGCCCGCTATCAGGCCGATAATAAGGCTACCGGTCCATGTGCCGATCAGGTAGCCGAAAGAGGCGCCAAGCAAGAATCCGACGATGGCGACAGTCACGATGAAGAGACGATACCCGAAAAAGCAGTTCAGAAGCCCCAGGAGAAAGGCCCCGATCAGCCACAGAATGCCGACCATCTGGATGTCCATCGACAGCCTCCTTCAGCTTTTGCGCAAAATCAGCCCCATACTACGCCTTCTCCGCTGTTGACACAAATTTGCCAGCATAGCCCACTAGCTTATACCACAGTGTCTCCCACCAATTCAAGTCCTGCGCGGATTGTTGCTTCCATGGCTGATTTACGTCTGTTTTTCGGCTGAAGTTCCTGGGAAACCTTTGGGTCGGAATGCTCCGATTTCAGGCTTTGCAAAACCGCCCATTTCAAAGTGAAGGCGAGGGGATTAAAAGAGCAATATCAGCTATGCGCGGCAGAATCGGTTCCGACCTTGACATCATCCCTTAAAAATGGCAAACTATTTACCGCTACTCATGTGTAAGCCCGGAGGGGACAATGACAAATACATTAAAAGAACTTCCCGACAACAACGATCCGAAAAAATCCTCATCATCAGGCCGATGCGTTCTTTTGACCGGCACATCGGGTTTTATCGGCAGCCAGCTTCTCAAGCGTCTGAAGTCGGACCCGCAGTGGGAAAGATTGATTGCGGTTGACACGCAGAGGCCTCCGTTCAAGCATCCGCGGGTTTCATTTTACAAAGTTGACCTGACGTATCCCCGCGCCGATGAGATGCTCATCGAGATATTAACCGATGAAAGGCCCGATATCCTGGTTCACTCGGGCTTTTACCAAAGACCCATCGAAGACACCACCTACGCTCACGAAGTCAACTCGATCGGGACCATGCACATGCTCTCGGCGTGTTCGGAGGCGCCCGTTCGCAAGATAGTCGTCAGCAGTCGCACGATGGTCTACGGCGCGTATTACGACAATCCCCACTACATGTCCGAAGACCACACGCCTCGGCCGCATATGGACTATGAATTCCAGCGCGACAAGTGCGAAGTCGAGCGCCAACTGCTCCGTTTTTGGAAGGAGAACCCGGAAACTCTCGTGACCGTGCTCAGGCATTGCAGCATAATGGGACCGACGGTGGACAACTGTTGGACTCACTATCTTTCCCTCCCGGTCTGCCCGACCATTCTCGGATATAACCCGCTGATCCAATTCATCTCGGAGGATGACGTGATTGACGCCTTCAACCTGGCTGTCGACAAGGATTTCCCCGGCGTATTCAACATTGTGGGACGGCGCGTGATACCCCTTAGTATGCTTCTGAAGCTCGCGAACAAGCAGCGGTTGCCGCTCATATATCCCGTGGCGGAAAACCTTTTCCGTGGCATGTGGATAACGAAACTGGGACCTTTCCCTCCCGAGAATCTTAATTTCTTCAGATACCACTGTCTTGCCGACGGTTCAAGGGCGAAGGAAGTCATGGGGTTCGAGGCGAAGAAAACCGCTTGGGAGGCGCTCGAGGAGTATCTGGAGGTTCGGCGCCTCGGCCAGGTGGGTCGTCCCACCGAGCCCGAGGAGACGGAGGAGGAACTAAGGCCGGAGGCTGCAGGCGCCGGCGTAGAATAGTTTGGAGACCCCGAAAAAATCGAAGGGGAAATCGGTCATGACCACAAAGACCCGGAAAACGAGGAAATCAAGCGCACGCTCCAAAAGTAGTGTTTCGCGCAAGAAGCGCACGGCCGTCGCCGGCAGTGAGGGGGCAAAGACTTCTTCGGTCGATGATGGCTCCGACGCCGTCGCCGATCGGATCGAAAGAGGGGTCGAAGAACGCCTGGCAAGAATTGAGACCAGGCTCAAGAGCAGAAAGAAATCAACCGACAAGGCCGCAGTCGAGGACATTCCGGAGCCGGCGGACGCTCAGCCGAAAGATGATGAGGACTCCGGAGTGTACGTACGGAAATTAAGGCGCCCGAGGGCCGCCTCGGAGTTGTGGGAAACAGAGGATTCCGAAGAAGAGATCGAAGAACGGTTGGGAAAAGGCTTTTTGGAGCAGGTTCTTTCGTTTCTGCCGGGAGCCAAGGCGAAGGAATACAAGGGGCTGATCCACAAGCTGGAGCGAATGGACGAATTCGGCAAGGATCCCGACCTCGATCCCAAGCTCGAAGCGTTCTTGATGTTCCTTTATGAGAAATATTGGAGAGTGGAAACTTCCGGCTTGGAGAGTATCCCAAATGAAGGGCGCACGCTGATTGTCTCCAACCATTCGGGCGTCTTGCCGTTCGACGGCGCCATGATGGGGACGGCCATATACAAGCTTCATCCCGCGCGGCGCTATGCACGGTTTCTGATCGAGGACTGGTTCGGGCAGCTTCCGTTCGCGACCGAGTTCATGAATGCGGTGGGGCAGGTGAGGGCGTGCCAGGAGAACGCCGAGCGATTGCTGAGCCAGGAACAGCTCGTGGGAGTTTTCCCCGAGGGAATCAAGGGGATGGCCAAAGGATTCAAGGACCGTTACGATATCGCCAGGTTCGGGCGCGGCGGGGTCATAAGACTGGCGATCAGGACGCGCAGTCCCGTGGTGCCGTGCGCGGTCGTGGGCGCCGAGGAGATCTATGTCGTGCTAGGTTATGCGAACTGGCTGGGCAAGATGCTGGGGATGCCGCTGCTTCCCATAACGCTGACTTTTCCGTGGCTCGGGCCGCTGGGGATGATCCCCATGCCCACAAAATGGTATATCCAGTTCGGAGAAGTGATCTCATACGACGAATATGACGATTCGGCGCTCAAGGATAATGTGATTATCAACCGCCTCAACAGGCAGCTCCGGGCAACGATCCAGGAGATGCTGGATTCGATGTTAAAGAAGAGGAGATCGCTCTTTTTTGGATGATTTGACCGCGTTTTGCCCGGCGACCGGCCGGAGGAGCAAGGTTTGGGGCTGCGGCCCCAGGAATTCTAATCCTTTGTCCGGCAATGTTTTGACCTTTCCATAAAGTCACCGCCTCGAAATCACGTCGTCGACATCCGTTCCCTCTCACGCCGGAACATACTTGACACGGGGAGCTTGGCATCGCTAAAATGAATAGTCTTTTTGATTTAGAGCAGCGGGCATGACTCAACTGCCGGTCGACACAAGGAATTCGAGTTGATCAAACCGCATGGTGGAAAACTTGTAGATCGCTTCGTGAACGGGAAAGTGCGCGAGTCGCTGGAAGAGCGCGCGCCCGGCATGGTATCGGCGAAAACCTGTCCCCATAGCGGAGATGACCATGGCTTCTTCAGCGGAACCAAGGTGCGAGAGATGCTGAGAAAAGGCAAGATACCGCCTCCGGAGTTCACCCGGCCGGAGGTGGCCGAATTGCTCGTCGAAGCATTCCGAGAGAGGAATTAGAGGAGAGTAAGCCTATGGGGAAACTCGTAATTTTCGGGCTCGACTGCGCTGCGCCCGAGCTGGTGTTCGATTTGTGGATCGATGATCTTCCCAATCTCAAACGGCTGGTCGGCAACGGCTTTCACGGCCCCCTCAAGTCCACGCTCCCGCCTATCACCGTGCCTGCTTGGACCGCGATGATGACCTCGCAGGATCCGGGCATGCTCGGGTTCTACGGATTTCGCAATCGCCGCGGTTATGGGTATGAGGAGTTGTATTTTGCCAACGCGAAGTACGTCAAGGCCAAGACGCTGTGGAACTATATGTCGCGCAACAGGATGCGCTCGCTGGTCTTCGGTGTGCCCCAGACATATCCGCCGAGGCCTCTCAACGGCGTACTCGTGTCGAGTTTCCTCGCGCCCGGGAAAGATGTGCAGTTCACTTATCCCGACGAGATCAAGGCCGAACTCGACCAGGCAGCCGACGGCGACTATATGATTGACGTCGAGGATTTCCGGACCGAGCGAAAGGACGAATTGCTAAAGGGCATATACACGATGACCGAACGCCGTTTCAAGGCGTTTCGGCATTTTTATGAGAAAGATTCCTTCGATTTCGCAATTGTGGTCGAGATGGGCATCGACCGCATCCATCACGGGTTCTGGCGCTACTTTGACAAGAACCACCGCCTCTATGAGCCCGGCAACAAGTATGAAAATGCGATACATGACTATTATGTGATGGTCGATGAGGAAATCGGCAAAACGCTTGAAATACTCCCCTCCGACGCGTCGGTGATGGTGGTGTCGGACCACGGCGCCAAGACCATGATCGGGGCCATTTGCATCAACGAATGGCTCCAGCGTGAGGGCTACCTCACGCTCAAGGAGCAGCCGACCGAACGCAAGCGATTTTCGACCGACATGGTCGACTGGAGCAAAACCAAGGCCTGGGGCGAAGGCGGATACTACAGCCGTATTTTCATGAATGTCGAGGGGAGAGAACCCAGCGGCATTATCCCGAGGGATTGCTACGAGGCCGAGCGCGACGAACTCAAAGCGCGACTCGAAGCCATCAAGGACGAGAGCGGCAGACCCATAAATACCCAGGCCTACAAGGCCGAGGAAGTATATCGGGTCGTGAACAATATCCCGCCGGACCTGATCGTGTATCTCGGCAACCTGGACTGGCGCTCCGCCGGCTCGGTCGGAGTGGGCTCGGTGTACCTGTACGAGAACGATACGGGCCCGGACGACGCCAACCATGCCCAAGAGGGCATCTTTATTTGGGATGTTCCCGGCCGCGAGCCTTCGGGTCCGAATAATTATTCGATTTACGATATAGCGCCGTCGGTGCTCAAATATTTCAATATTGAAGTACCCGACGAAATGATCGGAACATCAATTATCTAACCAGGTGGGAGGAATGATGTTATGAAGGGTTTTACGCTTTGGTTCACCGGTCTTTCGGGCTCCGGTAAAACGACGCTTTCTCGTCAGGTCGAGGAAATTCTGCTCGAGCGCGGACTGAAGGTGGAAGTGCTCGACGGCGACGTGGTTCGCACAAATCTGAGCAAGGGGCTCAGCTTCTCCAAAGAAGATCGCGACATAAACATCAGGCGCATCGGTTTTGTATGCAACCTTCTTACGCGCAACGACGTCGTCGCTATCGCGGCCGCCATCTCGCCCTATCACGATGTGCGCGAGGAGAACCGCAAACTCATCGGTTCATATGTCGAAGTGTTCTGCAAGTGTCCGCTGGACGTGTTGAAACAGCGCGATCCAAAGGGACTGTACAGGAAAGCCGAGGCGGGCGAGATAAAGCATTTCACCGGAGTTGACGATCCGTATGAAGATCCGCAGAATCCGGAAATTCTCGTCGAAACCGACTCGGAGACTCCCGAAGAAAGCGTGACCAAAATAATAAAGACGCTGGAGATTCTCAATTATATTCCGCCGTCCGGGATAGAGGAAGAGTACACCGAGGAAGAGGAAGAAAAGATCAAGGAGCGGTTGCGCTCGTTGGGATACATTTAGGGAACTGAGGCTAAGAAATGGCGGCATTTTGGAGCAAGAAAAAGGGACGCGCATGCGTTGTCGGGCTCGACGGGGTTCCGCACACGCTCCTGAAACGTTTCACCGAGGATGGCACGATGCCCGTGCTGGCCGAGATCATCCGCACCGGCCACCTGGGCAAAATGAAGGTGACGCTGCCGGAAATCTCGGCGGTGAGCTGGCCGAGCTTCATGACGGGGAGCAATCCCGGCCGGCATTCGATATTCGGCTTTACCGACCTCAAACCCAATTCCTACAGCATGCGGTTCCCGTCATACAGCGACCTGCGCGAGCCCACAATATGGGACAAGCTGGCCGAGAAGAAGAAAAGGAGCGTGGTCATCAACCAGCCCTCGACCTACCCGGCCCGCCCGATGGAAGGCGTGCTTGTCTCGGGTTTCGTAGCGCTCAGCCTGCGCAAGGCGGTGCATCCGCCGTCTATTCTCCCGCGCCTGGAGCAGGACGGCTATATCATCGACATCGACACGCTCCGCGCGCGCGACGATCATTCTTACCTTCTGAGCGAAAACGCAAAGGTGCTCGAGGCCCGCGAACGCGCCGTGAACTTCTTTTGGGAAAACGAGAAGTGGGACTACTTCGAGGTCGTCGTTACCGGAACCGACAGGCTGCACCACTACCTGTGGGACGCGCTGGACGATGAGTCGCATCCGTGCCACGACGCGTTTTTTGACTATTATCGGAAGGTGGACGCTTTTATCGGACGGCTTCATTCGAAATTTCGCAAGCTTACGGGCGCCGGCGAATCGACGCCGGGGTTCTTTCTCCTGTCCGACCACGGTTTCACCGGCGTCAAAAGCGAGTTCTACCTCAGCGCCTGGCTCAAGAAAGAAGGTTTCCTCAAGCTCGAGAAGGAGGACGCCGACTCGCTCGAAGCCATAGCCGAGGGGACGCGCGCGTTCGTCATGGATCCCTCGCGAATCTATCTCAACATGGTCGGCAAGTATCCAAAGGGCTGTGTCAAGCCCGAGGATGTAAAGCCGATCGTTGCCGACATCAAGGCCGGGTTGACCGAACTTACCTGTAACGGCGACCGGGTGATCGATAAAGTATTCGATAGGGAAGAGGCCTACGATGGCCCGTTTGCGGCGCAGGGACCCGATCTCGTCGCTGTCTCAAAATATGGATACGATGTCAAGGGTTCCCCCAAACATAAGGAGCTTTTCGGGCGGACTCCCCTCACCGGGATGCACACTTGGGACGATGCATTTTTCTGGTCGGCGCAAGAGTTGCCCGAGAACCTGAATATTACCGATGTTGCTGAAATCATCTTGCAGTACATGGACGCCTGAGAGGTCGATCGACTCCCGAAGACGCAGTCCGGCGTCACCGTTATATTGCGCCCGGGCTTTGGGTTGCGTTGTCTTGGCCGGCGCCCTATTGGCATTGTTTCCCCTTGGCGCACACGCTTACATCGGGCCGGGAGCGGGCTTCGCGCTCATTTCATCATTTTTTGCGATCTTCCTCGCATTTCTTTTTGCGTTCTTCCTGATACTCACATGGCCGATACGCTACCTGTTTGTGGGCATGAAAAGGAAGAAGGCATACAGTCGCAGTAGGGCCGACCGGATGATAATCATGGGCCTCGACGGCCTCGACCCGAAGATTGTGGACAGGCTCATTTCGGAAGGGAAGCTGCCCAACTTCGCCCGGCTCAAGGAATCCGGGACATATTCACGGTTGAAGACCACGTGTCCGGCGATCTCGCCCGTCGCGTGGTCGTCGTTCATGACAGGCGCGAATCCGGGGCGACACAATATCTTTGATTTCCTCGCGCGCGACAAAAAGACGTACCTGCCCGATCTCTCCTCGGCCCACATCGGAAAGGCGCGCAGGACTCTCTCGCTCGGCAAATATTCCATCCCGCTCAGCAAGCCGGAGATACGCCTGTTGCGCAAAAGCAAATCGTTCTGGAGCGTTCTCGGCGAGCACGGCATCTTCTCAACCGTGCTGAGGGTCCCGATCACGTTCCCGCCGGAGAAGTTCAACGGAGTCATGCTCTCGGCCATGTGTGTTCCCGACCTCAGGGGGACGCAGGGCTCGTTCACGCATTACACGACCCGCGAGCGGACCGAAGACATTTACACCGGCGGCACGGAGATAAGAGTGGAGCGAAACGGCGACATTATACGCTCTTTTATCGGCGGCCCCGCAAACCCGCTCCTCAAAGAGCCCTCGGAGATGAAGCTACCGTTCGAACTCGACCTCGGAGCCGGCAACGGCGAGGCCGAGCTGCGGATTGGCGGCGATAGGCTGGTGCTCCAAAAGGGGACATATTCCGATTGGGTCCGCCTGACGTTCAAGGCCGCTCCCGGCGTCAAGGTGCATGGGATCTGCCGATTTCTCCTGAAGGAGACCGATCCCCATTGCAACCTTTATTTGACGCCCATCAACGTCGATCCGTCCAAGCCCGCGCTGCCCATTTCGCATCCGGTCATTTATTCCACATACCTTTCCAAGCTGCTCGGTCAATACGCCACGCTCGGCCTTGCCGAGGACACGTGGGCCATCAACGAGCGTATCATTGAGGAAGAGGCCTTCGAGAAACAGTGCTACCTGATTCACAGGGAGCGCGAGAAGATGTTTTTCAACGCGCTCGACAAGACGCGGCGCGGCCTGTGCGTGTGCGTTTTCGACATCACCGACAGGATGCAGCACCTGTTCTGGCGCTACCTCGACCACAAGCATCCGGCCAACCGCGACAAGGACACCGAGAACTTCAAAGATGCCATCGAGAGGCTCTACGTGAATATGGACGGCCTCGTCGGCCGCGTGCTCGAACAGGTCAATGACAACGACGTCCTCGTGATAATGTCCGATCATGGTTTCAACTCGTTTCGCCGAGGCGTCAACCTCAACTCGTGGCTCTACCTTAACGGCTATCTTTGCCTGAAAGACGGCGAGGAAGCCGGCGAGGAATGGTTCAAGGGAGTCGATTGGGGCCGGACGAAAGCCTTTGCGCTCGGGCTTGGCGGCGTGTACCTCAACCTGCAAGGGCGCGAGGCGCACGGTATCGTCGAGCGCGGCGAAGAGGCTGAAAAACTGAAGAAGGAGTTGGCCGGGAAACTCACCGGCCTCAAGGATGACGAGATCGGAGAGATCGGCATAAACAAGATATATGACAGCGCCGAGGTCTATGCCGGCCCATACAAGGGAAATGCGCCCGACCTCATTATCGGCTACAATGCCGGCTACAGGGCCTCGTGGGACTCGGTGACGGGCAGGGTCACCGAGACTGTTTTCGACGACAACACCAAAAGCTGGAGCGGGGACCACTGCATCGACCCTTCGCTCGTTCCGGGTGTGTTTTTCTGCAACCGAAAGCTGCAGGCCGACGACGTGCACATAATGGATGTCGCGCCCACGGCGCTGGAGATATTCGGAATACCCGTCCCCGGATATATGGATGGCAAGTCGCTGCTTGGCAAAGACGCAGGCGAGGCGGCGAATGAATAGGGGTGATAAAGTGATGTTTGACGGCAAGAGACGCATCGTTGTATTCGCCGCGGTCCTCGGCTTGATTTCGCTTTCGTGCCTGTCGCTGGCCTCGTGCGGTGTCGGAAGCGCCTCTCCCTCGAAGAAGGTGATCGTGCTCGGCATCGACGGGATGGATCCCGTCATCCTGCAAAAGCTCATGGATGAAGGCAAAATGCCGAACTTCTCCAGCCTCGCCGCGCAGGGGACCTTTACTCCGCTGGGCACGAGTATACCGCCGCAGAGCCCGGTGGCGTGGTCCGATTTCATCACGGGGATGGACCCCGGCGGGCACGGCATTTTCGACTTCATTCACCGCGAGCCCGAGGCATACATCCCATACCTTTCGACAAGCAAGACCGAGGAGCCGGACAAAACCATCGAAATTGGCGACTGGGTCATCCCGCTTTCGGGCGGCGGAACGAAACTGCTGCGTCGGGGAAGGGCCTTCTGGCAGATCCTTGAAGAAAACGGAGTGCCCACGACCATTATCAAGATACCGGCGAATTTTCCGCCCGCCGAATCCGACGGGCGCTCTATCTCGGGAATGGGTACGCCCGACGTGCTCGGCACCTACGGCACGTTCTCGTTCTACACGGATAACCTGGGCAAGTTCAAGGAGGACATAAGCGGGGGGAAAATATATCCTGTCACTGTTTATGACAACAGAGTCAGCGCCCGGCTCGTCGGTCCAAAGAACACTTTCAAAAAAGATAAGCCTCATCTGACAATCGATTTCACCGTTTGCATCGACCCGGAGAACCCGGTTGGAAAGATAGAAATCCAGGATGAAGAGATACTGCTGAGCGTCGGTGAATGGAGCGAATGGATGCACGTGGAGTTCGAGGCAGTGCCGTTCCTCCACAGCATGAGCGGCATATGCCGGTTTTACTTGAAGGAGGTCCGGCCCGATTTCGAGCTGTACGTCACGCCGGTGAACATCGATCCCATGGATCCGGCGCTGCCCATATCGACGCCCGATGATTATGCCGCCGAGCTGGCGAAGAAGATAGGCGACTTCTACACACAGGGCATGCCGGAAGACACGAAAGCGTTTTCGGCCGACGCGCTCGGAGCGCCTGACTATCTGAAGCAGACGAAGATAGTGCTTCGCGAGCGGCTGGCCATGTATGACCAGGTGCTCGAAGATTTCGATTCGGGCCTGCTGTTTTTTTACTTCTGCAGCCTCGACCAGAACTCGCACATGCTGTGGTGGCTGATCGATCCGGCGCATCCCATCTATGATGAGGAACTCGCGCGGAAGTACGGGCATGTCCTGGAAGACATTTATGTAGAGATGGACAATGTGCTCGGGAAGGCGCTGGAAAAGGTCGACGAGAACACGACGCTGATCGCGATGTCCGACCACGGTTTCGCCCCTTTCTATCGCGCCTTCAACCTGGGCACATGGCTCAAAGACAATGGATACATAACGCTCACGGACGACAGCGAAGGCGAGTTCTACTCAAATGTCAATTGGGCGCGCACGCGCGCGTATCCTCTCGGCCTCAACGGGCTGTACATCAATCAGCGGGGCCGCGAGGGCATGGGGATCGTAAGTCCTTCGGAGAAGGACAGGCTCTTGGACGAGATCGCCGAGAAGTTGCTCAAGGTGCGCGATCCCAAGACGGATGAGCAGGCGATAATGCGCGTTTACAAGACCAGGGATGTGTACACGGATGCCGATGAAAAGCTCGTGCCCGACGCGATCATCGGGTACGGTCGCGGCTACCGCGCATCGTGGGAGACCGCCATCGGTTCGTTCCCGAAGGAGTTGTTCACCGACAACGAGGAGCGGTGGAGCGGCGACCACTGCGTGGCTGCCGAGGTCGTGCCCGGCGTACTCGTCACGAACAAGAAAGTGAAAGTCACGAATCCGCGGCTGCGCGACATGGCGCCCACCATGCTGGCGGAGTTCGGCATCGAAAAACTGCCTGAGATGACCGGACGACCGATATTTTGAAAGGGGATACACCTCCGCGATGTCATTTCCCGGCTTGGCGGGGGAATCCGATGGATTCCCGCTTCCGCGGGAATGACAAATTATCTTTACCTCTTTCGTGTTGGATACACAAGGATGATTGTCAGCGGGAATTTCCCCCTTTCGTAAAGGGGGATCAAGGGGGATTCAATCCGGTGACCGGCTCGATTTACCGAAAGCAGGGCTGCCGAAAGGAGGGCCGATGTTCGGTTCGAAGATAAAACTCGACAAGGAATTGCTCAACAAGGTGAAGCATTACTCCGAACTGGCCGGGTATTCATCTGTGGATGAGTTCATCACGCATGCGCTCGAGAGGGAGATCGAGCGCCTCGAGGAATCCGACTCGGAAGAGGAAATCAAGAAGAAACTGCAGGGGCTGGGGTATATTTCCTGAAAGGTCGAGTCGCAGGGGACACATGCAACTTATCAATAAAATCATGACGGCGATCTTCGATGTGCTGCTCCGGCCGTTCAGCGGCCTTGATCCGATCTGGGGCCTGCTGGCGGTCTCGGTGTTTACCGGGATCGTCATGGTTGTCATCTTCAAGTACACGTCCAACCAGTCGGGCATCAGGAGCGCGAAGGACAAGATAAGCGCGTACTTCATGGAGATACGCCTTTTCAAAGACGACCTCGGACTCATGCTCGCGGCGCAAGGGCGGATACTTCGCACCAATCTGACCTACATGAGGCACTCGCTCACCCCCATGCTGTTCATGCTCGTTCCGGTGGTTCTCATCCTGGCGCAGCTCGGAGTCCGCTACGCCGACCGCCCGTTGAGGCCCGGCGAGAACGCGCTGGTAAAGATCAGGCTCGCCGAGGACTCGTTCAGCAAGATAAATCATGTCTCGATCGATATCGGCGACGGGCTCCGTCTCGAAACCCCGATCTTGCGGATGTCCGGCGATGGCGAGATCGATTTCCGAATCGGCATGCTCAAAGAAGGCGAACACGAGCTTACGATCCGGGTCGGCGATGAGACGCTTACGCAGACAGTGCCGGTCTCGGGCAAGATCAAGCGAGTGTATGCGTCCAGGACGAAGCCGGACTTCTGGAACATGCTGCTCTATCCCGGCCAGCCCCCGCTTCCGAAGACTTCCTCTATAGATGAGATAAGCGTTAGCCTTCCTCCCCAGACGGTAAGCGTGTTCGGCTGGAACATCAACTGGCTCGTCCTCTTCTTTATCGCCTCCATCATCGCCGGCTACTCGCTCAAAGGCGTCTTCAAAGTCGAAGTGTAAACGATCCGGCTGATACAAGGGATGCGTCAGATAATTTGGTGGAGTCGTGGCGTTTATTTTGCGGCGAGATCCTTTGTCTACATTGCAGCCTCTTTGCGCTATGCAATTGCCAAGAATGTTACGACGTAAGGATTCTCAAGGTCGCCGGGCCGGTGGTTTTGAGAGAG
>CBFDAY010000037.1:0-13515 GCA_965602895.1 uncultured bacterium | reverse complement strand
CCAAGAGACTTCAGGAGCCGGCGCGTTCGTATGCTTGGCTCCACAGTGTTTGTAACAAAAGTACGATTTTCCAATTGCGAAAACGTCTCGGAAAGCTTTTCTCTGAGTTCCGACGCCATTACAGGCCTTTCTTTCAGGAGATTGACTCGCTCAGATGGATCTTGCGAAAGATCAAAAAGCCATTCTTTGGGAACGCCTGACTTTTCTGAATATATGAATTTCCAACGATCTTTATGTATCACGCACCTATATAAATTCTTAAGTTCAGTTTCTGAGAACTGGTATTCGGGGGCATCTTGCCGGTCGCCGGCGTTGAACAGGATGGAAAAACTTCTGCCGTCCCTGAATGTATTCGTCGTTTCGAGTTCAAGATAATCAATGAGCGTTGGCAAAATATCGATTAACCCCACGGGTTCAATTATTTTCCTGCTAAACGGGAAAGCCGAGGTCCGCAACAAAATAAGCGGAATTCGAAGCTGCTCCTCAAACAGGTTGTATCCATGATACCAGCCGCCATGATCCTGAAATTCCTCGCCGTGATCCGATGTTATTATGACGACTGATTTTTCGAGAACGCCGAGCCGCTCCAGTTCTTCTATAAACAAACCAATTTTGGAGTCTGTATATTTCAGGGCGCCATCGTAAAGATTTATCTTTTGGCGCGCTTTGCTATCCGAAACATCCTCTGTGAAGCGTCGGGCCTGAATGTAGGGACCGTGAACATCTATATAATGGAGGTAAAGAAAGAATGGCCGATGATGGTTTTTCTTGACCCAGTTGACGGCTCTTGAGTTGATCTTTTCGATTCCCATCTTGTCGGACCAATATGTGAAATCGGCGTCTGACATATCCGGAGCATTGAGAATATTGAAATTTTCGCTTGCCCTTGAGGAGAGTAATTTTGTGTTTTCTAAAGCCGCAATTGATTTTGACACCAAGGAAGCGTTTCTTTTTGCAGAGTGCCAATATGTGTAACTCATGAAATCGTCACAGTACAAATCAAATCCCTGCTGCACGTTGAACGGTTTCTTGAGCAAAGGATTGGAAACAAATGCCGCCGTTGAATAGCCGTTATTACGGAAGATCTCTGCCATTGTTTCAATTTCACCCGGCAGAGCGCTCAAAGGCGCCTTTGCGCCGTGAGCGGATGGATAAAGTCCTGAGAGGAGGGTCACAGTCGAAGGAAGGGTCCAAGAGGACTGTGTGCGCGCATTCATGAATAGAACCCCTTGGCCTGCATATTTATCAATTAATGGGGTCGTTTCACGATGATAACCATAGCAGTGCACGTGATCGGCCCTGAGCATATCGATCAGCAGTATTATCACGTTGGGGCTGTTTGTCTTGAGTGGCGCCGATTTTATTTCCGAGCCTTCTGAGGAAAAGGAAAAGATATCTTCTTCAATAGATTTTCCTCCTAACGGAACCACAATGCACGCCGGAATCAAGGCAACCAGGGCTGCAGCCGCTGTGAAGGAGCTTCCCAATCTCCATCTTCTCGAAATCTGCCGGCGGCATGCGCCCAATCCCAGATCAATCAATCCTGCCAGAGGCGACACGAAAATCAGGACACAGAATAGCGAGATACAGCGCATAATGGATGAGGCAAGTGTCTCCGACATGCCCGGCAAGAAAAGCAAGACAAATATAAGAATGATATATGCGGCCGCTCTGGCCTCATTTTTTTGACGAACAACAGCCTGCTCGCTTGAATCGATCTCAGAAATATTTTTTAAGAAAGCCCGAATTTGTAAGAAGACAAGGCCAAGAAAAACTAAATGAGTCGCGGAAATTCCAAGGATCGGCAAAATCTCCGTTTCGTCCCAAAGAGCGTCATTAATATTGGCAAATAGTACAACGCCCAAAATCACATAAAACAGCACCCAATATGAAAGGACCTCGGCTTGGGGGAATCTGCGGAAGATGTCGCTCTTTCTTCCAATGAAATAGGCAACAGTCGCAATTACCGCCGCAAGTTGGAAGAAGACCATATATACGGTGGTATTGAAAAAAACATAGAGAGCCTTTGTCGTAATCGTGAGCTGGAAGTTTTTAGGGACCCATCCCGAATTGATGACGGTTCCAGAAAGAATGTCGGTTGCGCCCTCGGACAACCCGACAATACATCCCAGAATCGATGCAAAGAGGATTACGCGAAAAAAATGATCTGAGCGGGAAGAGGCGTTATTCATGGAGCGATATGCCAAGAAAATTGGTTCAGCATAATAACTCAAATAGAATTATTAATAGAGGCTCGTCTTGTTAGTGGGGATAGTATATATATTTATTATTTTATCTGTCAAACAGTTCCGAATCAAGCCAGGCGTTTATCAACTTGAGGATCTGTGACAATCGCATCGGAATATGTCTTCCCACTGAATGGATATCCAATGGATAGCACGCGAAATTCCATCGAACCCCGCATTTCATGGGACGGTGCACCTGGTTTCATCATCTGTTATAATAGAATTCCATTGCTGGAAGCTTAAGGCGTCGCATCGATACTTCGGCGGTACTTTGCATGGATTGTTGCACAATCGAAAGGATTGGGAAATGGCAAAAGTCTCCGGTGGCGGTCTCGCCGCGCAAGTTATGAAAAACGATGGAGTCAAGCATCTGTTTGGCCTGGTGGGCGGACATATATACCCAATTTTCGAGGGCTGCGTCGAGATGGGTATCCGCGTGATCGACGTCAGGCACGAGGAATCGGCCGCGCACATGGCCGAGGGCTGGGCGCTCACCACGGGAAAGCCCGGCGTGTGCATAGGCACGGCGGGCCCGGGTTTTACAAACATGCTCACGGGCATAGCCAACTCGTTCGCGGGCGGAACGCCGCTCCTGGCGATCGGGGGACGCGCCTCGATCAACCAGTTCGACACGGGCGCGCTTCAGGATTTCAATCAGCTCGATATCATCAAGCCGATGACCAAGTTTGCGCGCGCAGTGTACGAGACCGAGCGAATCCCCGAATACATGGGCATGGCCCTGCGGCATGCGACCAGCGGGCGGCCGGGTCCGACATATCTCGAGGTCCCGATGGACCGCCTGTTTGCCGAGGTGGACGTGTCTTCGGTTCAGATTCCGGAGCGCCACCGGATGCAATCGCCTCCGGCCGGCAACCCTCAGGACGTCGAAAAGGCGCTGGAGCTTATCGAAAAAGCGCAGAAGCCGATTGTCGTCGCCGGCAGCGGAGTGTGGTGGTCGCAGGCGCACGATGAACTCAAGGAGTTCATAGAAAAGGCCGATGCGCCGCTCTATACGCGCACCGCAGCCCGGGGGTCCGTGCCGGACGAGCATCCGCTGGTGATAGGCCCGGGCTTCACTTTCGACCCCTCGCTGCGCGCCACGCTGGCCGAGGCCGACCTTTTCATTATGCTCGGCACGCGATTCGACTACACGTTCGAGGCGAAGCATATGCCCCCATCGCTCAAGATCATTCGCATCGATATCGAGCCTTCCGAAATCTGCGCCGGCCGCGCGCCCGAGGTCGGCATAGTCGGCGATGTGGGCGTGGCGCTCCGCCAGCTCATAGACGGCATGAAGAAGCTGTCGCATAAGGATTGGATAAAGCAGCTCCAGGCGGGCCGCGAAGCAATGGGCGAGGCGTTCGAGCCGATGTTCGCCTCCGACCAGGTTCCTATACATCCGCTGCGGTTGTGCCGCGAGGTTTCGCAGTTCATTGACAAGGACACGATCCTGTGTGTCGACGGCGGCGACATGTGCGTGTGGGGCAACCTGGCGCTGCCCGCGGTCGGACCGGGACAGTTCCTGTCCCTCGTGTCGTCCATTTTCGGCTGCCTCGGCGTCGGCACGCCATACGCGATCGCCGCCAAGCTGGCGCATCCCGACAAGAAAGTCATCGTGACAACGGGCGACGGCAGCTTCGGCCTGACTCTCATGGAGTTCGATACCGCGATCAGGCACAACATTCCGATAGTGGTCGTCATCGGCAACGACAGTTGCTGGGGTATGATCCATCGGCCGTTCAAGGAGCAGAAGGGCCAGACCTTCGGCTGTGAACTCAAGCCCAGGCGGTACGACAAGATCGTCGAGGCGATGGGCGGCCACGGCGAATATGTAGAAAAGCCCCAGGACATCGGCCCCGCAATCAAGCGCGCAATCGAGTCGGGCCTGCCCGCGTGTGTGAACGTGATGACCGACGTCGAGATCGGCCCCGGCCTGCAGGAGATGTGAGTTGGCGATAGGTTCGCTGGAAATCGACGAAGGCTCCGATACGGAAGGATGCGAGCGGCCCGGCGCGGTCGCGGATTCCGGGTCGGTCCCTATGAAAGGGGAGGCCGCGGGCGCCGCGGCATACAGCCGCGCCAAGCGCATCCTGTTCGTTGTAGAGCTCGCCGCGGGGCTGGCCTACCTCGTTTTGCTGCTTGCGACGGGGGCGTCCGCTTCCGTCGCGGCATGGCTCGAATCGCTGTCGGCCAATGCGTGGCTCGTTGTGCTGATGTACATACTCGTCGTCGGACTGGCGTACGAGTTTGTCGGCACGCCGGTCGATTTCTATGGCGGCTTCATCCTCGAACACAAGTACGGCCAGTCCACTCAAAGCTTTTGGGCGTGGGCATGGGACGCGCTCAAAGGCAAGCTCGTCGCATTTGGCATCGGCGCGGTTCTGCTCGAGGCGGTGTACTGGCTGTTGCGCAGCTTCCCGCAAAGCTGGTGGATAATCGCCACGGCCATGTTCGTCGCGTTCGGCGTCGTCATGGCCAACCTGGCCCCTGTGCTGCTGATGCCGATCTTTTACAAGTTCGTTCCACTCAAAGACGAGGAGCTGAGGGAGCGTCTTATCCGTCTTTGCGAAAAGGCGGGAACGGCCGTGAGGGGTGTATACGAAATGGACATGAGCCGCAAGACACGCGCGGCCAACGCGGCGCTTGTCGGCCTGGGCAACACCCGCAGGATTGTGCTCGCCGATACGATGCTCGACCGTTACGGGCCGGACGAGGTCGAGGCCGTCCTCGCGCACGAACTTGGGCACCATGCGAACTGGGACATGTGGAAAGGGCTGATTTTCCAGTCGGCGATATCCGCGCTTGCGTTCTATGCGGCATTTCGCATAATGAAAGCCTGCTCGAGCCTCATCGGTCTGAGTGGGCCGGACGACATAGCGGGTTTCCCACTGCTGATGCTAACCATGGCGGCTGTCTCGCTGTTGTTCCTGCCGACCGCCAACGCATTCTCCCGACATCTGGAGCGAAAGGCCGACTCGTTTGCGCTCCGGCTTACGGGCAACCCTCGCTCGTTCGCCTCGATGATGGGCAAGCTCGGCCGACAAAACCTCTCCGAGTTCGAGCCAAGCCCGCTTGTGGAGTTCCTGCTTTTCTCCCATCCATCGATAAGCAAGAGGATACGCATGGCGCGCGAAATGTATCCCGGAGAGTTTGAGAATCGCGAAGCCGGTTGAAAAGATTGCGGGTTTAGGATAAACTTAGGGTAAAGGGACGAGGGAAAAAACGGGGAATCGGATATGCCAAGGCGAAAGCGTTCGAGCAAATCACAGCCGTCACCTTATGCGGCGACCGTAGCGCGACGGAGCGCAATCATCAGCGGAGGTCGGCGTTCCAGGTTGATTCCGGCGGGGATTCTCCTCTTGCTGTGCGCGCTGACGGGTTGTTCTACCCTTACCGGATGGGACATTCCCGGCACTGAGAAGAGCGCCCTCCCCACGACCAAGGTCTATCTCGTTCTGGAAAACGTCGAAACCGTTCCCGAAAACCTGAGGACTCAGGGTGAAATATACGTTGACGACGCATTTTTCGGCCGAACCAGCAGACCCTCATTTTACAAATTTGTGGGGAACGATCTCGTGGTCGGCTCGGTGCAGATAGAGAAAGAAAAAGCCCATACGATCAGGGTGGAATTGCCCGGCTACGAGCCGTTCGAACACACGCGCCACTTCGGAGCGCTCCCCGAGTACTCGATCGCGTTTCGCTTGAAGCGGCTGGAAGCCGGTCCCGCCGTCGTATGGGAGAGCGAAGCCGAAGCCGAACAGCCCGAAGGGGCGAAGTGGTATGAGTTCTGGGATTGGTTCGAGGAGTGATGCGCCCGCCGGCCGTCGCCTTATTTGATAGATTTCATGTGACAAAATGATAATCCTTCTCGGCGCCGGGTCTTACGCAATCGCCAAATTGACATAGGGGGATTGTCCAGAATCACGGGCCCGATGGGGACTGTCCCCTTATGCGCTCGCCCGAGTCCGCACAATTTACTTCCACAAGCGAGTAGACTATGGGACGATACTCTGGTGGTTCGCAAATCCAGTTCGGACCCCGCATAACGCCTGCAGTCAAGAATCTGATAATCGCAAACGCCGCCATCTTCGTGCTACAGCGACTTTCGCGACTGGCAATGGATGGAGACTATCTATCGATTATTTTCGGTCTCAACTACTACACCGTTATTCGCGGGATGATATGGCAGCCCGTCACGTACATGTTCCTCCACTACGACCCATGGCATCTCATATTCAATATGTTCGCCCTCTGGATGTTCGGTTCCAGCGTCGAAGAGGCTTGGGGGCCGCGTGAATTCCTGAAATTCTACTTTTTCACGGGCATCATGGCCGGATTGCTGAGCCTTCTTGTAAGCATCGGGCAGAACGTCATCACAATCGGCGCGTCCGGCGCGATTTTCGGCATCCTTGTCGCCTTCGGCATGGCGTTTCCCGACAGAATCATTCTTGCATTTTTCTTTTTCCCGATGCGCGCGAGAAACTTTGTGCTGCTGTTCGCGGCGCTCGAGTTGTGGATGACGCTTGAGGCCGGGCCTCACGCCGGCGGAGTGGCGCGGTTTGCCCACCTCGGGGGGATGCTTTTCGGCTATCTCTACTTGAAGTTCGGCGACCGCGTGCAGCGTTGGATACCCCGGATCAGGTTCAATGTTCGCACCCGCAAGGAAAATGAGACCGGCGACTGGAGCAGCTTCATGCAGAGCGAAGTCGATCCCATACTCGACAAGATCGGCCGTGAGGGCATACACTCGCTCACGCGCAAAGAGCGCCGGATCCTCAAGAAAGCCCGCGGACGCAGGAGCGACGGCCGATGATGGACGGCGGTGAGAGCGCATACACACGGTTGGAGCGGCTCGCACGCCCAATGGGCGCGAGCCTCTTTGGCGTGGCCGACCTCGACAGGATCCGCGATGACACGGACCTGCTGGATGCCTGCTATGATGATTACCATCGCGGCATCTCCGTAGGAGTAGCGCTCGATAGGGCGGCGCTCGCGGATATAGTGGACGGCCCGACGCAGGAATACCGCCGCGAGTACATGAAGGTGAACGAGGTCCTGGACTCCATCGCCGGAGCGTTGGCGGACGAACTGACGGCGATGGGCGCAAGGGCCGTGCGCATTCCGGCTTCGGAAGTCGTTGATTGGGATAAACTCCGCGGGCACTTGTCCCACAAGCTGATCGGGCGCTACGCCGGGCACGGCTGGATAGGGAGGAACATCCTGCTCGTCAACCCGGAGTTGGGCGCCGCCGTGCGATATGTGACCGTGCTGACCGATGCTGCGCTCGAGCCCGATTCGCCTGTCGAGGCCGATTGCGGAAGCTGCGTGCGCTGCGTGGCGGTGTGTCCCGCGCATGCGGCCGTCGACGATCCGGCGCGCTTCGATCTTCAGGCATGCTTTAACAAGCTGGCCGAGTTCAACGAACGGTTTGACACACCTCATTTCATTTGCGGAATGTGCGTGAAGGCCTGTCGCGGAAAAAACTCGGGAGGAAATAGTTGAGCCGTGGGGCAGATCACTACTCCTCATCCGGTGAAGCTGTTTGTCGGGATGCTTGCGGCGCGTACGGACCTGTTTGAGATCTCCCAAGCCGAGTTGGCCGGGAAGTTCGGGCCAATAGACGCCGTCGGCGAAGTCCTGCCGTTCGATTTCACCGACTACTATGAGGCCGAGATGGGGCCGGGTCTGATGCGCAAATTCATCGGATTCGAGAGACTGATAAACCCGAAGGAACTCGTCCCGGCCAAGCTGTTCGCAAACGACCTCGAGGAACGAATCGCCGAGCGCTTTGGGAGCCGGCGACGCATTATCAATCTGGACCCCGGATATGTTTCGCTTTCGAAGCTGGTCCTTGCTTCTACGAAGGATTATTCGCATCGCGTGTATCTGGGCGACGGCATCTTCGCGGAGGTCACTCTCCATTTCGCGCGCGGCCGTTTCAACCCGTGGCCCTGGACATACCCTGATTACAAGACCGACGCCTACTGCAGGTTTTTTGAGGCTATCCGAAAACAATATCGGGACGCGTTGAACAAAACCGGCTCGTAGCATTTGTCTTTCAGGGAGGGGAAGGCCATGCAGTCACCAAGAATCCTTGCAGTGCTGTGTTGCGCAACGCTCGTTTCCGCGCTCGCCCCGAGGGGGGCCGATGGGGACACAATAAGATTCACACATGGCGGCGCGCGCAAGTGTGTTATCATCGAGGAGACAGAGGAGTCGGTCCGTTTCTTGAACTCGATGGGGACGGTTTCAATGCCGCGCTCCCGGATCGAGTCGATCGAGCGCGAGTCCGAGGAGGCCAACGCAAAGCTCAGGGAAAAATGGGAGCAGAAAAAAAAGAAGGCGCGTGACAAGAAGCCCGAGCCCGCCCCGGAACCCGCCAAGAAAAAAGAGCTGCCGGTCCGTCGCACGTACAACATCGAAATCACCCGGCGGCGAATAATGCTGGGCGGTCGCGCCACGGGAACTGGGAGCGATCAGCAGGTGGCGTCCTTTGTAATCAAGGATATGGGCATGGTGAAAGGAAGCCGGTTGTTTAATGTCAAGGTGACTTCGCACAAGAGCGGGGCCAACAGCATATCGCAGGCTGATTTTCACGCTTTATTGAGAAACGACTTTCGCATAGACCCGAAGCCTCTGGAGGAGCACGCCGAGTTGGATGCGCGGCTGAACGCGTACGAAACGGCGTCGGGCTGTGTCGCCTTCTCCACCGATGCGAATCTGGAAACGCTTGTCCTCCGGTCGCAAATCGCCAATTTCGAACTGGACCTCGAGACGGGAAAATTCACAACCAGGAGCGGCCCGTTCTGAGTGCGCCGTCAAAGGGGATCGCCTGATGCATAGGATCGCCGCCGCAGTGCTGCCTCGCATGGCGGGGCTTATGGCTGCGCTTTTTCTGCTTGCCTGTTTGGCGGAGGAGGTGTCCGCCGAAGTGCGGCTTTATCATCTTCGCGTTACGCTGCGGAGCGGCAAAAGATACGAGACAATATCGACTTTCGACCCGATAAACTACTGCCACGCCAACGGGGGCACAGTCGTCTGTCTGCGCGATTATTTCCTCATCTACAGCCCCGAAATGAAAGTGAAGACGCTGCGCACGTGGATCGACCCCGCTCCCGATCTTGCGGGGCGCTGGCGCAAGGTGCTGCGCGCGAGCGGGATGCTCGCCCATAACAACCATAAGACGCTCCCGCATGTCGGGCGGCTGGGGCCGGAAGATTTGCAGAGACCGGAATAGTTCTTTGCTGTCGCAATCGCATATTGACTGACATAGGGAAGACCTTGCCGGGACTTGGGGCGGGGAGAAGGGTGGGAGTCCATATGTCTGAGAACAGCTCGGGAATCGACGCCGAATCCTCAATTAAGATCACCGACATCGGCCATTCGACCATGCTTATTGAATTGGCAGGGATGAAGATCCTCACCGATCCGTGGTTCATCGACCCTTTTATGGGAATCGTGACGCATCCACGAGGCATCGGGATGCGCATTGAAGACATGCCCGACCTCGATTTGATTCTCGTTTCCCATGGGCATTTTGATCACTGCGACATCAAGGCGCTTTCGACGCTGAACAAGTCTGCCGCCGTAATCGTCTCCGACGACAAAACCGCGGCGCGCATCCGCAGGCTTGGTTACTCCGACGTGTCCGTTCTCGACCCCTGGGAATCAAGGCTTGTCTCCCGGATTTCCGTGACGGCCCTGCCCGCCAGCCATCCGGTCGACGAATGCACGTATGTGCTTGCCTTCGGCGATCGGTCGGTGTACTTCGGAGGGGACACCCGTTACATAGCGGATTTCAGGGAGATAGGGGAAAAGTTCGACCTTACGGTCGCGCTGCTGCCGATAAACGGGCTCAGCCTTCCGCTGGCTGGAAAGGTGGTCATGGATCCCGTCGACGCCGCCGAGGCCGCGATCCAGCTCAAGCCATGCACGGCAATCCCGATCCACTACAACATGTCGTTCAATATTCCCTTCCTGAAGGGGTTCTTCGAGAGGGCGGGCGCCGGGACACCTGAGCAATTCGCGTCGGAACTAAGGCAGCGCAACAGGCAGATAAAGATTGTTGCGCTCAGTCCCGGCGAAAGCTGGGAAAGCGGGTGAGGGGCGGGGAATGGCTGAATATATCGTCAAGGCGAGGGTTGTTCGGATTCTGGAGGGGGGTGTCTGCCCGACAGGTATCAAGGTGGGTGACGAATTCGATCTCAGCGGCAATACGCCGCCGCTGTGCCATTGGGCTTACAATGCGCTCTATCCCGTCATTTGCATATTCGCATACGGCGGAGCCCTGCCGTGGGGCGATGATCCCGACCGCACCGAGTTTTGCTGTCCCGACCCGAGCAATCCAGTCGTCTTCGAAATCCGGCGGGAGCCGGAAATCGATCGCTCCGGGCGTGATTTCCCGGCATGATCGCTATTTTGCCTCGGCATTATCGCCGCATTTCAGAGGCCCGCTCCACAGGACCGACCCTTTTCGCTATTGCGCGTCGCTTCCCATGAGCTGGACGAATTCCTTGAACAAATCCTCATCGAGTCCACTTGCCATTTCGTCGCGCATGGTAATGAGGGCCGAAAACGACTTTTCCGCCCCCTTGTACGAGCGCTTGGTCGTGAGCGCGTCGAAGATATCGGCTATCGCGGCGATGCGCGCAAACGGATGTATTTGATCTCCCTTGAGACCGTGGGGATAGCCCGAGCCGTCAAGCTTTTCATGGTGGGTCTCGACGATAATGAGGGTTTCCTCGTTTGTGTGTCCGGCCTCTCGCAAAAGGTTTACCCCGTTTTCGGGATGCTCTTTCATTGCAGCCCATTCGCTCTGGCTGAGCTTGCCCGGCTTATTCAGTATCCTTTTGTCCAGAAGACTCTTGCCGATATCGTGGACGATCAGGCCCGAGCCCATTGAATTGATATCCGCCCGGCTGTAACTGCCCAACCTGTGAGCCAGCGCGATCCCGAACACGGCCACGTTCACGGAATGTGTGTAAGTGTAGTAGTCAAACGAAGCGGTCGTCATCAGGCTGAAGAAGGCATCCGATTCATCGAGCAGGTAGTCTGTCAGATTGGTGATGATCTCTCTCGACCGCTGTATGTGCTCCCCCGAGCGCGGGTTTTCCAGCAGGTCCTCCACCAGGCCCGTCGCACACGTATATGCGATCTTCGATTTCTCCTCAAGCGGGACCGACTCGTCGGCAATGATGGAGTCGAGATTCTTCTCGAGGTAAAGCTGGTATTCCTTCCTGTCCGAAGTGTCGATACAGAGTTCTTCGGTTCCATGGGCGGTCAGAGTATTGCGGATGCGCTCGGTGAACGGGATGCTTCTTTTGCGGTAGAGGACGTAACGCTCCTCCTGGCCGCTCCCAAGCCGCTTCATGTACATATCGAAATTGGTCGTCGTGTTTATCCGAAGACTATGCAGCGGTATGGGATAATATTCCTTTGCGATATCTGTGGTCTTTTCCTCAGCCATATCGGATCGTTGGCCCGCTTGCGGATGATTCAGTTAGCGTCCATTGCGCATCGAAACCCGATGTACTTGTAGTTTTGTCCCTGTGGTTCCTTGCCGGGCGAGCCGGGGAACGCGCAAAAGCGCATCGAGCAGCGCGCCAGGAAATCGTTGCCTCCATAATAGGAGCCGCGGACAATCTTTTTCTCGGGATCGAATTCGATGCTCTTCGACGACGTGTTTCCCGGATAGGCGACAAACGGGCTCTCAGTCCATTCCTGCACGTTGCCGGCCATGTCGAATGCGCCAAACGGGCTCTTGTCGCCCGGGCGACTGCCGACCGGCGCGATGCCGTCGCCGAGGTTGCAGCGCCTTCGCTCGAATATGTTTCCCCACGGCCATTTCCGGCCGTCGGATCCGCGAGCGGCCTTTTCCCATTCCTCCTCAGTCGGCAGGCGTTTGCCGGCCCACGAGGCGTAGGCCCGGGCATCGTGCCAGCTGATTCCGGTAACGGGATGGTCGGTCTTCTCTGGAGGAAACTCGTGGGCGGCCCTGAATTTCCTGTATTCGGCGTTTGTTACCTCATGCCTGTCGATCAGGAATACGCCGAGCCTCACGATGTGTTCCGGCTTTTCCGTCGCCAGCAGCGCGAACCTGCTGACCCCTTCCCGTCGCGAAGGGTCCACCGGTATGTTGTCGGCGTCGCTGTCATTGTCGTTGCCCATCAGGAACTCACCACCCGGCACGTATACCATCTCCGGATGCTTTTCGAGCAGCGCGCGCGCCTTGGAAGGACTCCCTTTCCCCCCGGAGTCCTTCTTGTTTGCAGCCTGCCCTGTATTGTATTGCTGGTCGGCTTTCGCCTTTTTTGGGGGTAAAAAGAGTGACCGCGCCAGCTCGTCGATTTTAGCCGGAATATCTTCCGCGCTTTCCGCCCAGGCCCTTTCGATGCGGGGCCGGCCCATGTCGGGAAGCTCTATCATTCGGAGCGTGACGCCGTATTTCCCTTTCCACAGGAAAATCTCGCCCCCCACAACGTGGGTTGAGTCAATGGATTTCATGAGGCTCATGGCGGCGGAAAGCGAGATGTCTTCTGCCCGCGGGGGCAGCCTCAAGCGGGCCAGCTCGGCGGCCTGAGCGCCCGGTATAACGCGGACGCCCGGCTCTGCGCGATCGATCGAGTCGGCAAGCCATTTTGTCGCGATCGGGCCGGCGTTCTCCACGCCGATATCGTTTTCGATGCGGATATCCAGCAGCACAACTCTTTTGCCCGCAGGCGCGGCGTCACTCTCGGCAATAGAGGCGAAGATTACCAGGAAACACAAGATACAGCCGATGTGTATGCGCGTCGATATGTGGGGAAGCATGGAAAGCATATAAAATTCAGGACAATTTTATAAAAAAGTCGCGACCTTGTCAATCATAAGTCTGAAAACCGGTATGACTTGCGGCGCTTCGCGGTTTATGTTTGTCTGCCGCATCCTCCCATCCGATACCAGAAGACGTACACGCAAGACAGCCGATTTTGGGCCCCGGTGAAGGGTGGCATGCATAGTCGCAGATTGACATAATAGCTAAAGGGCGCGGCGGAGCGTGAAAGCAAGGAGGGACTCATGAACGTTTTCAAGTGCAAAATTTGCGGGGACCCGTGCGTCGGCAACACCAAGCCTTCGAATTGTCCTTTCTGCGGTGCGCCGGCGAAATTCATTATACTCGCGGAAAACTGGGTTGAGCCGGAGGCTCCGGAACTGAGCGAGACTTCCAAGGATTTGCTTGAGAAGTCTCTGGAAATGGAGATCGACAATGCGCGATTCTATCTGTGCGCTA
>CBFDAY010000036.1:0-13635 GCA_965602895.1 uncultured bacterium | reverse complement strand
AATAACGTCTTTGCGGTGGATTTCAGTCTGTCATACCCCATTACGAGATACTGGTCGACTTATGAGAACATGGGCCAACTCATACGGAATGAAAGCTGGACCCCATCCACTCAGCTGTGGAACAGGCTGCCATCGGGCTACGTGTGGTGGAGAGTCCGTGGGGCTGACCTGGATCAGACGCCTCTGGCCATCATTACCAGCGAGGATAGTTGGTTTTATAAGTGGTGAAGAGTACTGCCGTTTGTCCAAGGGCCCTCGTCTTCGAAGTCCCGGGGGCCTACACGTGGAACAGCTTCATATGCCGAGAACTCGGCCGAAGCCCGACTATCTTCAACCCCAAAACAGTCCAACTTCCGCCCTTTCGCTCGTTTAGTTATCGCTCTCTGAGAGAATACTCTTCCTATCTGAGACTTCTCCTGTTGGTTGTTCTTGGCGCTTATCGGCCTCCTTTTCTGATCATTTCGAGCCATGACGCTCTTTAACACTCTTGTCCTCATGAGTCGGATACACAACAATACTGCTGTGCCAGAATCGCCGATGGTGTATACTTGAACCGAGGTTCCGATCCCGATTGTCTCTCCAACCTGTCCAAAATTATCCGAAGGAGGCGAAACATGTGCGGACGTTTGAAAGACAAGGCCGCGATAGTGGTGGGCGCCGGACAGACACCCGGTGATACTCTCGGCAACGGACGAGCAACAGCAATCTTATTTGCGCGCGAAGGCGCTAGGGTGATGCTGGCCGACTACCGCTTGGACTCATTCACAGCCTATGGAAGACAGCCTCCAAATTTAGCTTTTCACGGGGCGGCTATTCTGGTATTATGGTCCCATAGCATCACAAATTGAGTGTCTGTTCGTGACGGGGCCCGACAGAACGCGTTAGCATTCGAAGCATCCCGTTGTCGTTCTAAGCATAAGAGCAAACTCGGAGCCGGCATAATGTGTGAGTTTTGCAGGAAACATGGAACAGATAATCAAAAATGGTATTTGACCCCAAAGAACTTCGACCTTTGGAAGGCTTGGCGAGAGGACCAAGAATTTCGGCGAATTATAGAGGAGACTTTCTCGCTTGCATTCGGTGAGGGGATGATAGGGCGCTTCAATATCCTCGACGCCTGTTTCGACAGCTTACACCCGTCGGCGGAGATGAAAGAGTCGCTGAACGAATTCAATCGACAATCCTCCATCATTGGCCAGATACTCCCGCTGGAAGACGCCCTGAAGGTGCTTGAAATCCCGCAGAAGTTCGACGTGAAGATAGGGCTGACCATATGTGAGTGCCGAAAGCTGTGGGGTGGATTCGACGAGATGGTCTGCATGCATTTTCAACCTGCATGCGACCTCATAACTCAGAAATATCTTCCCGTGGAGAAATACAATCGGTATGTGGACCCGGAAGAAGCGAAAGAAATAACGAAGCAAGCCGGGGAGCGAGGTTGTGTCCAGTGGGTCAGCGGCCTCCCCGTGCCCTATGTAATGAATATCTGCAATTGCGAACTGCCCTACTGTGTGCCGTTACGGAATCACTTGTTTCCACAACTGTTCGGGCCGGCATTGAAAAGCCACTATATTGGCCGTGTGGACTATGCCGAGTGCAATGGTTGTCAGGGAAAGCCGGCGTGCATGTCGGCATGTTACTTCGGAGCCATGCGCTTTTCACGGCGCGAACAGCGGGTAATAATCATCCCATCTCTGTGTTTCGGATGCGGTGTTTGCAGAACAAAGTGTAGTCGCGGAGCAATCAGTCTGGTCGAACGTGAACACGTTGAAACCATAAGAGAAGAATGGTGAACGGATATGGGGAAGTATCGAATCGCGGTCGACATGGCAAAATGCGTGGCGAACGACGGCTGCACACTCAAATGTCTCATTGTGTGTCCGACCAAAGTGCTCGCCCACCGTCCCCTTGATCCAACAGAACCGTCGGGCAAGGTTCACATCCAGGCGACACATCCCCTCCTCTGCGACGGCTGCATGGCATGTGTCAAAGCATGCGAAACAAGTGCAATCAGCGTCGGCGCTTACTCAGATGAAAAATAATGCTAACCATCAAATGGCAAGCTCTAATTCGCCAAGCCGATCCTAATCGATTTCCCAAGATACGCCGGAGAAAAAAAGCATTGTTTCGGTTGTCGAAAATTTGACCATTTTAAAGACCCGAAATACCGCAGCCATCGCCCATCCGATCGTTTAAATATCACTCGAGGCGAGTGAAACATACGTTTTCCAGGCTGCGCCAACTCAGCTACCACTTTCCCCTTGTTCATAACCCTTCGGACGATGAAGAATATCCGTCTTTTCAGTCTATCTTGATCTGCAACTACTCTCGACTCGCATAATCACTCTCATGCAATTCGGTTCGTTCTTTTCTCCTCTTGACGACAGCGGACCTCGCTGTTATGGTATAGATACCTAAAGGTTCGGGCCTGATAGAATTCGGAGAGTTTGAGACATGCGCATCCTCAGGCCAAAGGCTTTAATAAGACCAATCATCCTTGTGACCATTGGAATCCTCTTGGCATTCCCTCTGTTCAGCATGACTTATTATACTATGGTCCGGACCTCGACGCCCCGCTTTTGCGCGAGCTGCCATGAAATCGAATTCGCATATAACACTTGGAAGACCTCTTCACACACGAACAACGCACAGGGATTGGTGGCCGATTGCATGGACTGCCACCTGCCGGCCCCTCATGATACATTTGACTTTTTCTATTCAAAAACTGCGCACGGAATCAAGGACTTGATTGTGCATTTTGTTTCAGATGAATATGATCACCAGAAAAACCGAGAAAAGGCATGGGCCACTATCAAAGACGACCAATGTATGAAATGCCATCGCAATCTCCTCTACATTCCGGACAAACGGGGAGCAATGCTGGCACATCGCTCAATGCTTTACCCAAGGCCGGGATATGAGAAACATTGTTTGGAATGTCACAAGAACCTAGTTCACAACCCACGGAATGAGTATGACTATAAGCAATACAGGGAATATTACCAGGGTTCAGGCTCATAAACGCAGGAGGGTGTTCTGATGAGAAAACCTCTAAGTTTTCTGGCAATCTGTTTCTTTCTGGGTATCTTGGCGCCGAACCGCGTAGCCTTTGCCCAAGAAACCACAAATCTGTCCAAGAACAAGGAGTTCAGGATAGAACGAAGCATGCCCAAAGAGGCGATGGCTTGCCTGGATTGTCACAAAAAGGAACATCCGGGCCTATTTGCCGACTGGGCCGCCAGCCGACATGCCAGCGCCAACATTACATGCCTCGATTGTCACCAAGCCGAGGAGTTCGACCCGGACGTGAGCCGCGATCATTACAAACAATATCAGCGGGCCGACCGGAGTTTTGGACGTTCCGAATACAAGACGCCCATCTCGGCGGTTGTCACGCCCAAGGACTGCTCCCGTTGCCATCCTGATGAGGCCAAGGAGTACAGTCATAGCAAACACGCCAATACCATCGAGATCATTTGGAAGATCGACCCATGGCTCAACAAGGGAATGAACAGCGATTTCGAACGAGCCTCGGGCTGCTTTACCTGTCACGGCAGCGTTGTCAAGATGAAAGACGGCAAGCTCACTCCCGAAACTTGGCCCAATACCGGTGTAGGCCGGATAAATATGGATGAAAGCAAAGGTTCTTGCACGAGTTGTCATACGCGCCATCGTTTTTCAGTTGCCGAGGCAAGGAAGGCCGAGGCTTGCGGACAGTGCCATCTGGGACCGGATCATCCTCAAATTGAGATTTATAAGGAATCAAAGCATGGAGCAGTATATGATTCGTTCGGTCACGACTGGCGGTGGGATGCTGCGCCGGGAACCTGGACCCCCGGTATTGATTTCCGGACTCCCACCTGTGCCAGTTGCCACATGTCAGGGGCGGGCAGGACTCATACAACCCACGATGTGACCGAGCGGCTTTCATGGGAACTCCAGGCGCCTTTGACAATTCGCCCCGAAGAATTTGGACCCTTTCCGGCCAAGACAAACTGGAAAACAGAACGGGAGAAAATGAAGGAAATCTGTCTCCAGTGTCATGGCAACGTATGGGTGAACGCCCATTATGACAAGCTGGACAAAGTTGTCGAGGAATACAATGAGGTCTATTTCAAGCCGGCCAAGGAGATGCTGGACAAGCTCTATGAAAAGGGCCTGCTAGACAAGTCCCGATTTTTTGATGAAAGGCTGGAAGTTGAATATTACGAACTCTGGCACCACGAAGGACGTCGGGCCAGAATGGGCGCAGCGATGATGGCGCCGGACTATACGTGGTGGCACGGATTCTACGAGTGCAAGAAACGCTTTAGCAACTTCATGGAAGAGGCCAAGGAGCTCATAGAGCACAACAAGAAAGCTTACAAGGCTGAGGACTTCCCTAATGCCACGGGAGACACAACCAGACCTCATGAGGTATTCACTGGAAAATAGTCCCTTTTCCACTAATTGATTTGGACTCAAGCCTCACGCCTAGAGGCGCTGCGCAAATGCTGCCATTTTGGAGTGTTGAGAAACCCTTCAATACAAAAGCAATAACATAACTGCTGCATAATCTCGTATCGATCTTTAGAAGAGGTTGCTATGTCTGACAACACATACCACGTGTACGGAATGACCCAGTCCTATTTCACCCGCAAGATTACCGCCTATCTGGACTACAAGGGGATCGCCTGGCGGCTGTGTCGGTTTAGCGGCAACAATCCCGAAGTATTGTGCGCCGGCTGGCCGGGCGGGATACCCGCGCTCAAGACGCCCGGGGGGGAGTTCATGTGGGACTCCACTCCCGTCATCCACCATCTGGAGCAGCGCTTTCCCGAACCATCGGTCTTGCCGTCCGATCCGGTGCAGCGCTTCCTTTGCTACATACTGGAGGATGCCGCGGATGAATGGTTCTACCGCCTGGCAGTGGGAAGCCGCTGGTTCTTTGAAGAGAATGCCAGGCATGGCGGCTTCGAACTCGCCCGCGAGGCCACGTTCGAGGGTCCCCTGACCTGCGAGCAGGCCCGCGCACTGGTGACTGCCATCATGACGAGTTGCTGCCCGCCATTCGGCGTGACCGAAGAAAACGCCCAGGCGTGGATGGACGAAATACTCAGGCCCTGGCTGAAGGTATTTGGGAATCACCTGGAAAACCATCCCTACCTGTTCGGCGAACGCCCGTCATTGGCCGATTTCGCTCTTTATGGAGGAAACGCTGCACACTTTATCAATGACCCGCTGTGTCGGAGTTGGGTCGACGCCGACGGACCGGCGGTGGTGCAGCATACGCATCGCATAATTCAACCCTGGGACCAGACGTTCGGAGACTGGTCTTCCCCGGGCGATCTGCCGGAGACGCTTATAGCCATGCTGGCGGACCTCGGGAGGTTCTATCTGCCCTGGGTGAGTCGGGCCGTGGACGAAGGCGGTGCGGACTTGGTGTTCGAGAACGGCCAAAGCATCACGATTCAGGCCACTGACTTCTTGAAGGAATCTCGCGGCGTCTTATTGGCTCGATACATGGAACTCCGTTCTGAAGCCCTCGACGCGATTCTCGACCAGGCTGGCATCCTGGGCTATTTTGCGGACTATGCCGACCGGGCGGGGATTATTCCGGACTACCAATCGCCGCCGCGTCCGGCGGAAAATGACCCTTTCCCGTCGACGATGTCGATGGAGGAAATGTTCGAACTGTTGATCAATATAGGGGTAGATCCGGCTAGGCTACTGCCCGTTGAGGAATGAAGGAAAGGTGGAGAAAAATTGTAGCTTACGATCTGCCGAAGCAACCGCGGCTAGTAAGCAACATAAGCGAACGGAATAGAATAGTGTATTGCTGACGAAAGTCACACTATTCTGAACCACCAAAAAGTCAATGTATCGCTCATCCGATCGTTCAAATATCGCTCTCAGCTAGTGCATAATCCGTTTTCAATTCTGCGCCGTATGCGGCCCCTTCAACCTACATGGTTTGCTTCAGACGTATAAGGGAGCCCGAAAGAAATCAAATCCGGGCGATAGGAGAGAAGCCCGACGTGGGCCATCTAAGGTGTTCGGCGCCCATAGCCCGCCATGGTGAGCAACCGCTTTGTGTCGGCGTGGAGTTCGTCCCAGCGCCGGGTGAGGGTGGCGGCGTCCCACCACTCGGCCTCGGCGACGTCGTCATCAGCCTGCAACTCACCACCGACGAGATCGGCCAGGAAATCGATGTAGACCACGTGCAGCAGCATCCTGTCGCCCTCGCGGAATATTGTCTCGAACGGGAGCAGAGCTTGTCTTATTTTCACTTCGAGATGCGTTTCCTCGCGGATTTCGCGCAGGGCGCCTTCGGCGAGAGTCTCGCCCGGCTCGAGCTTGCCGCCGGGACAGATCCATTTGCCCTGCCAGAACCCGCCTCGCTCGGGCCTGTGTTTGACAAGCAGTATCCGCTCTGCGCCGTCGCGAATGACCGCGCCGACCGCGAGCATGATTTCTCCCGAATTCATAGTCAACCTCAAACGGTGAGCCCGCGGTATACCCGCGGCAATATCCGCGGCAGCGCGCCCGGGTTTTTGACGACGAGGTAGTTCTCGCCGCCGCACATTTCGCGCAGGTAATCATTACCGGCCTGATCGACGGTTATGCAGAACGTGTGCACATTCCTTTTCTTGGCCTCGCGCAACGCCATCGCCGTATCGTGCAGGCCATAGTCGCGGCTCGAGCGATCGGGACCATAGTCGAAGTCCTGCGGATAGCCATCGCTAAGCAGTATCAGCACTTTCAGGCGGCTGCCGGTGGCGCCGAGCTTTTCCAGCGTGTGCCTGACGGCAGGCCCCATGCGCGTGCTCTTTCGGGGCTTGATCGCCCCGATCCGGCGCCGCGCTCGCTCGGAATACGATTCGGAAAACTCTTTGATTGGGAAGAATTCAACGCTGTCGCGGCCGTAGCCGGAAAAGCCGTAGATGGCGTATTCGTCGCCGAGGCTCTCAAGCGCCTCTGCCATTATCACGAGGGCCTCGCGCTCGATGTCGATCACCCGCTTTGAGCCCTCGGCCTGCGCGAACCGATTTCGCTCGCCCTCGGGCATACCCTTCGAGAAAATGTCGGAAAGGCCCGCCCGCAAGCCCGGCAAGCGGTCATCGCCTTTTTCCAACGGAGTCTCGGCTATCCATTCATCAGTCGAAGCGCTGAGGTCCAGAAGAAACGCGGTGGCGACGTCGCGCGCCCGTCGCTCTCGCTTCTGATAGATTCGGTCCGAGGGCGTAATGCCCGCGCGCCTGTCGACGGCTGCTTCGATCGCGTGGTCAAGCTCGATCTCATCGCCCGTGCGCAGTCGGCGAACCTTGCTCAGCATCTCGGGCCGGACCCGCTCGAACCGGCGCCTGACCGCCGATATGAGGGCGGAATGCTCTTTCCGGATCCTGGCCGCTATTTCGCCCGAGCCCCCTTCCAGGGGCAGCTCCCGCAGCCGACACCAGCGAGGCCGGTAGTCGCCAATAAGGTAGTCCCATTCGTCGTAGTAAAACGTCGGCCCCGACTCAGGCTCTTCCGTCCGAACGACCGGAGCCTGCCGGAGAAGCTTTGCCAGCCGCTTCCTCTCTTCGGCCGAGAGTTCCTTTATCCTCTCCTGTCCAATCCCTTCGAGGTCGGTGATGAACAGGCCCGAGGTTTCCGCCAGCTCCTTCGATGTCATCTGACTGATCTTGATCTTCGCGCCGCGTCTGAGAAGCTCCTCCAGCATTTCCTTTGTCAACGGGATGCCCGCTTCGTCGGAATCGGTTAAGGCGTCTTTCAGCATCTCGATCGCCATATCAAGCTGCACCAGCTCGGGCCGCGTTTGCCCGCGATAGGGCACGGGCTGCGCTTGTCGATACGGCTGAGATTCGCCCTCGGGGATTCCCGCCTCCGGCCGCATACCGCCCTCCTGAATCGGCGAGTCCGACGACTCCTTGTCCGAAGAAGCATCGAGATTGTTTAAAGCCGCACGGCACGCCTGCGATTGCAGCGGCACGTTCGGGAGGGCCTCCAGCAACCGATAAATCCGCACGGCCGCTATGGCCGAATCGTCCGCCGTGGCGTTCCGGTTCAGTACGCGCGCAAGCAAAGTGCAAATCCGTCTGTACACGGGGAGCACACCGTCGGGAAGCGACTCCTCGATCCTGCCGGTGATCGACAGCCGGATCAGACTCTCGACAAGCGCCTCCCTGAGCGGCAGCGACGCGGGGTCGGGCCTGCCGTCCAGCGACGCGAGGGCGACCCGCATCAGCACGGGCGCGAGGCCCGCGTATGTCTTGCGCAGCCTGAAGTCGACCCGTGCGTCTTCAACCGCGAAAAAGATATCCCGCGCGAGGGCCCGGTCGTCAAACAGCCGGAAGAATAATTCGTAGTGCGAGGAGAGAGGCCGCCGAGGAACGCCGGTGTCTTTTTTCGCGAGGGCGGCGGCGTCGGCATGGTCCATCAGGGCGTCGATGTCGAGATCAAACGTTCCGAACTCTATATAGCCGGCCTGATGCGCCGCCAACACTTTGTATTCGTCGAAATTCTCGTCATGCGAGGGATGCTTATTGAGATGCTCCGGCAAATAGATAGTTTTGCCGTCGGTCAGTGGGAGGTGATGATCTTCCCTGACCAGCTCCTTTGGCGCTTCGGCGACGCTCTTTAAGCCGACTGCCCGACCTCCGACGGCCGTGCAGTAGAGCATAAGCGTGCGGCCGACCTCGCCGATGTGCACCGAGCGGCGCAGCCTCCGCAGGGCCGAAATGCTCGATGCCGATTCGAGCGCAAAATAGGCTGCGGCGGCCCCGCGCCTTTCGCCGCCGATCCGTCGCCCCTCATCTATCCATGCAAGCAGGTCGTCTTTGTCGAGGAGGCGGGGCAAATCGACGCATCTCAAAAAGAATTCGGCTGCCGCCCTGGCCCCACATTCAGGCATGCCGATCAAAGAGCCGGCCTGCGTGAGAAAAAGCGACTGCTGCGATTCGCCGAGCTGATGCAGTATGCCCGCGGCATTGTCCGCACAGCGGAGGGCGGATTCAGGATCGGACGTTGCGAGAGAGCGCAGGAATTCAACGAGCGCAGTTCGGGTGGGTTTCTGAAAATGTTCGGCCGCGGCCTCGACCGCGACGGTCTCGGCCGTTACGGCGGCGCGGCCGCGTCTCGTTCTCATGGCTCGAAGATGCTTTTGGACAACTCCGTTACCGCGCGTTCGCTGTCCGGGTCGTCGGTGATGGATTTAGCCACCGCCAGCTCGCACGCGCGGCGAGGCGCGATGCCGGCGATCATCAGTCTTGCCGAGTAGATGAGCAGGCGCGTGCTGACGCCCTCCTCCACGCCGTGGTTGCGCAGGTGGCGCACCTTCTCGCCAAGGAGCGCAAGCCGCTCGGCGGTCTGCGCGTCGATGCCGCTCTCGTGCGCGATAATGCGGGTTTCCATTTCCATCGGCGGATAATCGAAATCTATCGCGACAAAGCGCTGGCGCGTGCTGTGCTTGAGGTTCTTGAGAACGCTCTGGTAGCCGGGATTGTAGGATATTACCAGCAGGAAGCTCTCGTGCGCCTGTATCGTCATCCCCTTCTTCTCCACCGGCAGCATGCGGCGGTAATCGGCCAGCGGGTGAATGAGCACCGTCGTGTCCTTGCGGGCCTCGACGATCTCGTCGAGATAGCAGATCGCGCCGCTCTTGACCGCGCGCGTCAGCGGGCCGTCGATCCAGACGGTCTCCTCCCCTTTCAGCAAGTACCGCCCCACAAGATCGCCCGCGCTGAGGTCCTCATGGCACGCGACGGTGATCAGCGGCGAGCCGGCATCCTCTACCGATTCGAGCCCCTGCGCGATGCGCTCCTGCTGCAACGTGTAGGCCATATACTCGATGAAGCGCGTCTTGCCGCAGCCGGTCGGCCCTTTAAGCAGCACCGGCAATCTTGCCGAATACGCCGCCCTGAAAATCTCGACCTCATCCCGAATTGCCAGGTAATAAGGTTCCTCGGCAAAAAAGTGCTCCTCGAAGAACCGCTCCACCCCACCGAGTATTTCTGTCGCTTGTTTGCTCATGCAACCGCCTTGGTAAACCTGTCCGTCCGCTCAAGCATCGTTGTTTTCTAAAGAATCTTAGCTTTTCCCGCGAGGATTGTCAAACGTTGAACTGTCTGAAAAGCAGAAGCAAAATCCATTGGGAAGACGCAATTGATGCAAATAGAGGTTATAATCTTGGGAAGGTGCGACTTCGGATTTAACGTTTTGCCTGCCCGGGCGGTCTAATAGGGTGAGAAAGGTAAGCGGTGGCATCGGACAAAGAATTGATAAGGGATTTTCTTGCGGGAGAACGCGAGGCGTTTGACGAGCTGGTCGTGCGCCATCGCGAGCAGGTTCTCGCGACTGCGTACAGGATGGTGAGCAGTGCGGAGACCGCCGAAGAGATCGCGCAGGAAACATTTATCAGGGCCTTCAAGGGACTGCGCTCGTTCCGCCAAAAGGCGAACTTCAAGACTTGGCTCTACAGGATAACGATGAATCTCTGCTACAACGAACTGAAAAGGCGCAAAAGGGAAGCCGAACTGGAGCCCGGTCCCGGCATCGCGAAGGCCGAGCTCCCGCATGAAAGCCTCGTGAAGGAGGAGCGCAAGGTGTGGCTGAGGCGACAAATGGAATTGCTCCCGTTCAAGCAGAAATCTGCGCTCGCGCTCAGGATATTTCAGGACATGTCTTTCAAGGAGATCGGTCGCGCAATAGGCTGCAGCGCCGGGTCCGCCAGGGTGAATTATCGTTACGCGATCCTCAAACTAAAGGATGCGCTGGCGAGTTCGGGAGAAGAGCTATGAACTGCGAAAGAGCAAAGAAAATGCTGGTCGAATACTCGGAGGGCGTGCTCGCCGAAGGCAAAAAGTCGGCGGTCGAGAGCCACCTGGCCGGTTGCGAGGCCTGCCGGGGAGAGCTTTCACAGATAGAGAGGCTGAAAGGGAGCCTCCTGTCGCTCGATGTGCCCGAGCGCGACGCCGAGTTCTGGCGGCGGTTCAGCGACAGGCTTTCACAAAGGCTGGCCGACGAAGAACGGGCTCCGGCGAGGCGCCCGCTGCTGTGGCGGGCGGGGCTGCCCATCGCGGCGACCGCGGTGGCGGCGCTCGTTGCCGCGATTCTGGTGTTCCGCGGTCCGGCCGAGCCTCCGACAACGGTTCCCGATGTTGCCCGTCGGGCGGTCCCGACGGTGGCGGTCGAGCCAGCCGATGTCGGTTACGAGACATTTGGTGAAAACGGCTACGGCGAATCGCTGATGGTCATGGTCGATTATTCCAATGGAGATATCGAAGAGGTCGCCGAGGACATGCTCCTGCTGATCGAGGAGGATCTGCAGGCTGTGTCGGAAGACATGATCCCCTACGACATCTACGAGCAGTCCATTTACGATTTGCTCGATGATTTGTCTCCGGATGAACTGGATGACGTATACGAGGAATTGGCGTCGATCTGAAAAAGGAGGTACAAAATGAAACAAAAATGGCCAATAGTGCTGACAGTCGCGGCTGCGCTTATCATGGGGTCCGTCACGACCGCCCACGCAAAATGGGGCGACACCCGGCGCTCGGAGCGGCTACGCGACAACCAGGACCGCGAACGCGTCAGGGATCGTATCGGGCTTATGAAGATGTGGAGGCTGACCGAGGTTCTCGACCTGGATCAGGAGACCGCCTCGAAGCTCTTCCCTGTCATGCACGAATTCGACTTGAAGCAGAAGGAACTGGGCATAAAGCGCGGCGAGACGATCAAACGGATGAAGGAAGCGCTGAACAAACGCACTCCCGACGCTTCCGTTTTGCATCCATTGATCGAAGAGTTCAAGAAAAACGAGCGCGACATGCTGGATCTGCGCATGCAGCGACTCGACAGCCTGTCGAAGATTCTGAGCGATGAGCAGATAGTCAAGATGATAGCCCTCATCCCGAGATTCGAGCGCGACGTCAGAGCGTTGCTCGGCGAGGCCCGCGCGATGCGCAAGCATCGCAGGACGCCCGGGGAACGCGGATACGCGCCGTCGGAGAGACCTTATGGCCCGCCGATGTTCGAATAAGTGGGTAGTCAAAATACGAATCGCACGCACTGCATCGATCGTGCTTATCGCGGTTGTCGCCGCTACCATGGCGGCGACTGCCGCGGCAGGGTTCGAGGCGGTAGAACTTCTTGAAGAAAGGGCAGCCCACGCGGGTGAGCTTGCTTCTATTACAACGACGAGGCTCGGCCCGATAATTCCCACCGAAGACTGCAAACTCCAATGCGGACCGAAATAGGCGAAGGCGATGGGCGGACACCGACTGACACGGCGTGAGTTCGCAAAACGAGGCTGCTGTGTGGATTGAGGGAGAAAAGCTTCAGGAAGACATCCGCGTGCGGGCGCGGCGTTTTTTCCATTGTTCGAGTTCGTCGCGGAATGCGGAGTAGCAGGCGGGGCAATATGTGTGAGAGGCAACCTCGGGCGCGAAGTCGCCTTCGCCGGGGTTTTTCCATCCTTTTGGGCTTCGTACTTTATGGCAGCTACAGCATTGTACGGTCATCGTCTTCGTCCTCCAATACTAGTATCGGCAGGAACGCGGAAATCTTTAGCGCAGAAAAATGAAGATTGGCGGGAGGAATTTTTCACAATCTGGTTTTTAGCGGAATGACGTCGGAGTCAAAGATTAAGCCAACGGTTGGATCAGGGCGCCTTCGGGCAAATCGGCCCAGCCCCAGCTCCGATTCGATTTCGGCGAGTTCTTTTTCGAATTTCTCCAGAAGCTCCTTCTTGTCAAGATCGGGAAGGAAGCTCGCCTTGATTCCATTAAGGCACAACGCCTTTATCTCGTCCCATTCGAGTCCGAGCTTTTCGGCGCATATCAGGTATTCCTCGATCAGCGTCGTTCCGAACATGGCCGGGTCGTCGGTGTTGAGGCTGACGAGCAGCCCGCGCCTTAAGAATTCCGGCAGCGGATGATCGGAGTAGGAGCGTACCGCGCCAGTCTCGAGGTTGCTCGTGGGGCACATCTCCACGGGCACCTGATGAATACGCAGGTGCTCGATCAGAGCCTCGTCGCCACGCGCAGCGACGCCGTGTCCTATTCGCTCGGCCCCGAGAGACCTCAGCGCCCCCCAAATACTCTCGGATCCTCCGGCCTCGCCAGCGTGGGCGACCCTATGTAATCCCTCTTTGCGGGCAAACGCGAAATGCTCCCTGAATATTTCGGGCGAGTAGTGCAACTCGTCGCCGCCCAGCCCGAGGCCTATCACGCCACGATCCTGGTGATGCGACGCTTCGCGGGCCGTCTGCCATGCCTGCTCGGGCCCGAACTGCCGCCCGATGTCGAAGATGAAGCGGGCCTCCATCCCGCCTTCGGCACGGACCCTTTTTGCGCCCGCCTCGATGCCGGGCATTATCTCGTCCATCGAGAGCCCGTTGAGCCTGTAGGCGGTCGGAGAAATCGTGATCTCGGCGTAGCGAACCCCTTGCGCCCGCAGGCGGGCGAGCACGTCGATGCATGCCTCCTCGAAATCTTCGCTGTTCTGCAGGCATTTACAGCGAAGCCGGTATGAATCGAGAAAGTCCACGAGACTGCCATATCTTGAGCCGGTGGGCTCAAAGCGTTTTTTCAACGGCTCGATGTCCACGCCGTTCTTCCGGGCGAGTTTCTCGATTGTCTCCAGGGGAATCGA
>CBFDAY010000035.1:0-13832 GCA_965602895.1 uncultured bacterium | reverse complement strand
ATCCTCTTGAAATCGCGGACTTCCTGCGAGCTGATTTCGGGCGCATCCACCAGTTTGATTGATGGCGAAAGCCGGCGACCGGCCAGTTCTTTCTTCGCGCCCCTTTTCGCTTTGCGGCCCTTCTTCTTGCGACGGCGTGTCGGCGGCAGGTCGGCTTCCACATTTACGTTCACAACTCTGTCGACGTTGCCGATGACGTTCCCGGCGAACTCACAGGCGAAGGTCTGGGTCGTCTCCACGATGTGAAGGCGCTTTTCTTTATCCGTTCCCGTCTCCATTATCCGATCATCCAGCTCAAGCACGTGGCCCGCGACGTACACGTGATGTCGCCCGCACTCGAAGCACTTGAACAGTACCATGACGTTCAATTCCTCAATAGACAGCGTATACTCGGCTCCGCATGAGATACATTCCATATTTAAGAACGACAGCATTCCGTTTCCGCTCCGATTCTTTTGGATTAGTGGACCCTTCCTTCAATTATTGTTCGGGCCGGAGGGCTTTTGCTCTGTAATTCAGCTTACAAAGACGGGTCTGGAATCAACACTGTGAGGCTTGCGCGGAAGGATATATTCAAGGTAGGAGAGGGGATGTCGGCCTCGGAGCAGGCTTCGCCGTCGAGCTGGGACGGAGCCTGCGAGCGCAATTGAATTGTCGCCTCGCGCGCCCGGAGTCGGTCGAATCCGCGCGGCAAGCGCAGGAAGGGGACGAAGCGAGTCAAAATCAGCCTGATAAATTGATAGATGTTGTGCACGACGGTTATCTCGAACAGGCCGTCATCCATGGAGGCGTCGGGACCGATGTGGCATCCCCCGGCGTAAACCGGCAGGTTAGTCGCGATCACCGTGAGCCATGGCGAATTCGATCTCAATCTCGTGCCCTCGCCCCGATTTCTGCACTCAATTTCGAGGGGCGGCTCCAGGCGGAAGCCGACATTCTTTAATCCAATGAGAAAATACAGCAGGTTGTTCTTGAAGCGACCCGGCGGCAGCAACTTTGCCCATCGGGAGCCGCGGAAGCGGTCGAAATCTCGCACGATGGCCGCGTCGAAGCCGACGCTAAAATAGTTGCAAAAGCGCAGCCCGTTAACGCTGAAGACATCGAGCCTGCCTTTCTCCGCGTTCAATAGACTGTCCAGCGCGCCCCGGAGGACCCGCTCATCCGTGTAATCATCAGCAACCGACATACCCAGCGCGCGAGCGAGGTCGTTGCTCGTCCCAAGCGGGATAATGCCCAGAGCCGGCGGCGCTTCGCAGGCGAGAATATGGGCGATGAGGCGGCTTGCGGTTCCGTCGCCGCCGACGGCTATCACCGCCTTTGCATGCGAAAGCTCTTTGGCCAACTCGGAGGGGTCCAGCCGATCAGTCGAGATTACCGACGCCTTGCCGCCGCCGAGCGATGGGTGTTCAGGCAGCAATTTGCCCAGCAAGCCTGCGATTATCTCGCCCTTGCCCGCGCCGGATGAAGGGTTGACGACAAACAGATAACGCGGATTCATGGTCGCTCACTTCATGCGATGACAGTCCCGATGCGGGATGGGACCGCCGGTTCCCGTTGTCGAAGACCATAGCATAACAGCGCCGTCTCGTTCAATTTCGGTAGTGGAGATACGCCTTGGAGCCGCGCGGGGCATCTATGGTATAATGGCCTCCACCCTGGATATTATTACCGGCGCAGAATTATTCCCCTTCTAAGGAGGTACACATGAACGTATATATCGATTACCCCGCCCGGATGGAAAGAATCCGCAAACAGATGGCCGAAGAAGGCGTCGATATCCTGCTGGCGACCCGCGAGAAAAGCGCGTGCTACATCAGCGGCGCGTTCGTGCCTTGGCGCAGCTACGCGCTCATGGCGTCGGACGGCCGCATCGAGGTGAACACGCTCATGATGGACTTCGAGCGCGTCAAGGACGAATCGTGGCTCGGCGATAGAGTGGTCGGCTCGGGTCCCGTTATGCCGGGCTTCTCCTTGATGGAACAGGCGGTTGCCCGCATCAAGGACTGGGGCTATGCCGAAAAGACAATCGGCATCGAACTCGGCCAGTCGCCGAGGCTGGCGGCCGGATATCTGTGGGCGACCGAGTACGAGATGCTCAAGAGGGACTTGCCGAAGGCAAGGTTTATCGATGCGCTCAATGTCATCGACATCGTTTCGGTCAAGAAAGAGCCCGGCGAGATCGCCCTGATGAAACGCGCCGCCGCCATCTGTGACTGCGCGCAGGAAATCGTCAGGGAAGAACTGCGACCGGGCCTGACCGAGCTTGAGATAGCCGGCATCGGCGAGCTGGCGATGCGGCAGATGGGCAGCGAGTTCCACTGGCCGATCACAGGCAGCAACGAGATCGCGTCGGGCGAGCGCACGCAATACGTGCAGTGCGGATGCACGCCGCCGACCGACAAGCTCTTGCAGCCCGGCGACAATCTTTTGGTCGACCTCCACAGCACCTACGGGCACTACTACTCCGACCTTTCGCACAACTACATCATCGGAAAACCGACCAAAGAGCAGGAGAACCTCGCGAACGCGTACGAGAGCACGGTCAGGCTCCTGCTGAAAAAAATCACTCGCGGCGCGCGCATCGGCGACATCTGGCAGGAGATGATGGATCACCTCAGTTCGATCGGCTACGTGCAGGATGCGCTCGCGGCGTTCGGTCACGGCATCGGCATCGTCGGCCACGAGTGGTATCCCGCGATAACCAGCGGCGAGGAGTTCGCGCACCTCGTGTTCGAGCCCAACATGGCCGAGGTCGCCGCGCTCGTGATAAACAGGCCCGGCGTCGGCGGCATGCGCCTCGAATGCCCCGTCCTCATCACCGAGGACGGCAGCGAAGTCCTCACGAAAACCCAGATCGAAACGACGATAATAGATTTGTAGACCCGTCCTCAATAAAATCAGAACAAAGCCAAGAGGACTAAAGGATTGAACCACGGAGAGCGCGGAGCATTAAGGGATTGCAGCGAGCACTTAATCGACGCTGTGCTCGCTGCCGCCATCAGTGTTCACCGAGAGTTGGGTCCGGGACTGCTCGAGTCCGTATACGAAAACGCGTTATATGGTTGAGCTGGCAGACTCCGGCATAGCGGCAAAAAGGTAAGCAGAAATCCCCATTAAATACAAAGATTGTGACCTTGGCTTGGGTTTTCGGGCTGACATTATTGTCGATGACTATCTGCCGCTCGAAATCAAATCAGTAAACGAACTCAACGACCTCCATGTGGCGCAGGTGATTACCTACCTGAAGCTCCTTCGTTTCAAACGTGGCTTCCTCCTGAACTTCAACAGGAAGCTTATGAAAGATGGCATCAAACGCATCTCCACTTAATCCTCCGTGATCTCCGTGGTGATAAAATCTTAAATAGGTATTATGTCCCGGAAATCCCCCGGTAATGACCGATGAAGACCGGTGCCACATAGCTGCAGCACTGTCACCGGCCACTGGCCGCCCGCTTGACACTTCTTTGGGCGGGGCTGTATAATTAAGCTAAGCGGGGCTCTTTTTCCTACACCCACAAGTCCTTACAGAAGAGAATCTTATGCTTCGGTATCTGACGGCGGGCGAATCGCACGGGCAGACCCTCGTCGCTATCCTTGAGGGGATTCCGGCGGGCCTCAAGATTCGCACGGACATACTGGAATCGCGCATGGCCGCGCGGCAGGCGGGCTACGGACGCGGCGGCCGGATGAAGATCGAGAGCGACCGCGCAGAGTTTCTTTCGGGAGTGAGGGCCGGCAAGACGCTCGGCAGCCCGATTGCTCTAAAGATTCCTAATAAGGATTGGGAAAACTGGCAGCATGTGATGGGGCCGTTCGAGGTCGATCCTCGTGCGGTCGAGGAGAAGGCCGTGCGCAGGCCGCGGCCGGGACACGCCGACTTGGCGGGCGCGCTGAAGTATTCGCATTCGGACATGCGCAATGTCCTGGAGCGCGCGAGCGCACGCGAGACGGCAGCGCGGACCGCGTTGGGCGCAATCGCGGAGATGTTGTTGGGCGAGTTCGACATCAAGCTCGCAGCGCATGTTATCCGGATAGGGCAGGTTGCCGTCGACACATCGCGCCTGACGGCGAAGCGCATACTTGATAATCCCGACAAATCGCCCGTCCGCTGCGCGGATGCCGCGACCGGCAAGAGGATGATGACAGCGATAGATTCCGCCAAGGCCGAGGGCGACACTCTGGGCGGCGCGGTCGAGACGGTCGTCTTCAATGTTCCGGTCGGCCTGGGCTCGCACGTCCAGAACGACCGCAAGCTCGATGGCCGCCTCGCTTCGGCGGTGATGGCGGTGCACGCGATCAAGGCGGTCGAGATCGGCGACGGCGTCCTTCTGGGCGAGCTGCGTGGCTCGGAGGCGCACGACGAAATCTTCTATAGCGGCAAAAAATCGAACCGCTCGGCGGGCTTTTATCGCAAGACGAACCACGCGGGCGGAATCGAGGGCGGCATCTCGAACGGCGAGAACATAATCGTGCGCGCGACGATGAAGCCGATTCCCACGCTTGGCAGGCCGTTGCGCTCGGTGGATGCTCTCACGAAGCGACCGCTCAAGGCGGCTGTCGAGCGGTCCGACGTCTGCGCTGTTCCCGCGGCGAGCGTGATTGTCCGCGCCGTCGTCGCGATTGAGATTGTCAACGCGATGATCGAGAAATTCGGCGGCGACAGCGTGTCGGGGATGCGCCGCAATTTCGCCACATACATTAAAGCAATCGGGAAAGTTTTCCAGCGAAATAATGCATAAGATCGAAGTTCAGCTCGAAGGCGGCGGATACGACATCATTGTCGGTGGGGGATTGCTGTCCCGACTCCCGGAATTGCTGCCGTCCGACATCGAGCCGAGCCGAATTATGATAGTCACGAATCCGTCGGTGGACAGTCTTTACGGCGACGTCCTGGATGAGGCGCTGATTGACCAGGATTGCGAAGTATTGACCGAGGTCATTCCCGAGGGCGAAGAGTGGAAAACGCTCGAGACGGTCGAGAAGCTCATCGACAAAATGGCCGAGATGCGGCTGGATCGCAAGTCGCTCCTCATCGTCTTGGGCGGCGGGGTCGTCGGCGACATTGCGGGTTTTGCGGCGGCGATATTCATGCGCGGGATCCCGTTTGTCCAGATCCCGACGACGCTCCTGGCGCAGGTCGACAGCAGCATCGGCGGAAAGGTCGGCGTCGACCACGCGCTCGCCAAGAACCTGATCGGCGCCTTTTACCAGCCCGCGCTCGTCTGCATCGACCCGACCTTGCTCGCCAGCCTGCCGGAGGAACAGGTTCGCAACGGCATGGCCGAGGTGATCAAGTACGGGGTCATCGCCGATGAAGGGCTGTTTGCGCTTCTGGAGCGGCATTCGGATTCTTTGCCCACACTCGACGAACCTCTGCTCGAAGATGTCATCAGGCGTTGCTGCCAGATCAAGGCGCGAGTGGTTCAGCAGGACGTGCGCGAGACGACCGGCCTCAGGGCGATATTGAATTACGGCCACACGATCGGCCACGCTGTCGAGTCGGTGACGGGATACACGCGTTTCAGCCACGGGGAGGCCATATCCATCGGCATGATCGCGGCGGCCAGGATAGCCGGAATAATGGGGCTTGTTTCCGAAGACGTCGAGGAGCGCCAGGAACGGCTTTTGACCTCGGCGGGTCTTCCGACCAGGCTCGAGGGGATCGAACGGGGCCACATCATCGAGGCCACTCTCTTGGATAAGAAAACCGTGGGCGGGCGAGCGAGGTTTGTGATACCATTGGCAATAGGCAGGGTCGTTGTCAAGGACAACGTGCCCGTTGAGGTCGTCGAACAGGCCTTGATCGCAATAGGGGGCTCTTGACGGTACCATGATGGAATCGGGCGAAGCGGCGTCTTTCGACGAGGGCCTGACCGCCCAGATGCGCGGCGCCTTCGATTCGGCGATAGCGATTTTCAAGCGCGTCGCTGAGGAACACCCGACAAGCGCCGCGGCCTATCATCAAATGGGCCGGTGCCACATGAAGCTTGGCGCCTTCGACGAGGCCATAAAGTGTCTTGGCACGGCGGTGAGGCTTGGGCCCGATCGCACCGCCGCGCGGCTCGACATGGGAATGCTGTATCTTGTCGCGGGGGATATCCAGAAGGCGAAGGCGCAATTTCTGCGGGCGCTCTCCAGGAGCGATTCCAACGTCAAGGCCATGGCGGGCCTCGGAATCGTGCATTACCATGAGGGCGATTTCGGCAAGGCGATCTCGCAGTTCCAGGACGCATGCGAGCTTAATCCTTCCAGCTTCGCCTGCCACTTTTATCTGGCCAAGGTTCATAAGGCCCTGAAGAACCCGGCAGTCGTCGGGGAGGAGGCGCTCAAGTCGGCGGCCATCTGCCAGGGTTTGATTCGGATGCGATCCGAAAGGCCGGAAGGGTACTTCTTCCTGGCCGAGACGTTCGTGCTCCAGCAGGAGACTCGGGCGGCTTTGCAGAATTATCTGATCGCGAAAGATTTCTCTCCGGACGGCGCGAGGCATTTCTTTGCTTTCGGTCTGCATTACGCGCTCGTGGAGAACTACCTGGGAATAGCCCGCTGTTATGAGGATATGGGCGAGAGTGAGTATGCACGCTATTTCGGACAATTGACGCTCAAGCTGAATTCGGACAACGAGGAGGCGAGGAGGTTCGCCTCTATTGGGAGTTGAATCAGGCGCACGCGGGGGCGAGTACGAAAATGGCCGATACCAACACGCGCGTTGTGCGGGAGTTCCTGGAAGCGAACAATTTCACCGTCATCACGAACCGCAAGTTCCAGCTTCAGAAGGCCGAGCCGCCGGGACGCTACAGCATCGACCTGCTCGGAAGGAACATGCAGTGGTCCGAGCCCGAGTCGCCGCTTCCCATGCGGTTGCAGGCCGAACACATGAGGCACATTCCCAATATCATCGTCGACGTGAAGGGTTGGCACAGCTACAAGTTTTCGCCTTCGATCGTGGGCTCGATGAAGGAGCTTTATTACTTCGTCAGCCCCGCGGCCCTGAAGTTCGCCGGCGAAGTGTTCGATGGCGCCCCCTTCAAGTCCGTTCTTGTCATATCGGAGGCGCTCGCCGACAAGGTCTCATGGTCAAAAATGGAGGCCATACTCCGGGAAAAGGGCGTCGATCACGTGCTCGAATTCCCCACGATATTGAGCTTCCTTATTTCATATGTCGAGGTGAGCGTCAACTATGTCGGAAGCGACGTGCTTCAGTTGCTGCGGTATCTCAAGCGATACGGCCTGGTCAAAGGCTTGCAGCTTGAGCTTCCGTTCAAGGAAAGTACCGGTACACCGGAGAACAGGGAGTAGCAAGTGGTTCGAAAGGCGAAGATGCGGGATGTCGCGACCATCCGCAACATGATATCCATATATTCTGCAAAAGGCGAAATGCTGCCGAAAGCCTTGATGGAGATTTACGAAGAGCTTCGCGATTTCTTCGTTTACCCCGATGACAACGACGAAGTGCTGGGGTGCTGTGCATTGCATATTTTCTGGGAGGATTTGGCCGAAGTGCGATCGCTTGCGGTGAAAGAGCCCAGCAAAAGACAGGGGATCGGCGCCGCGCTCGTCGAAGCCTGCCTGCGGGAGGCGCGGGATATCGGCATTTCCAAGGTGTTCACTCTCACGAGCAAGCCCGCATTTTTCGAAAAGCAGGGTTTCGGCATGGTCGACCGCTCGGAGCTTCCTCACAAGATATGGGCGGCATGCGTAAAATGCGTCAAGTTCCCGGATTGCGATGAGACGGCGCTCGTTCGCATTCTTGACTGACTGCCGGGCGGGCCCGCGCGGGTCCGGTTGCCGCCGCGGGGACGGATTTGGTATAATTGCTTCGACGGGCTTAGCTTACGGTGTGGATGAGATGCCGCAAACGGCGGCGAGAGTGCCATAGTGTACAAGGTCATTATAAGAGAGAGGGGCAGAGAGCTTCGCGAAGTGCCCCTTGACAAGTCCCGCCTTTTTTTCGGAAGAGACTTATCGAACGAAGTCCCGCTTGCCGACGACTCAGTTTCCTCGCATCATTTCAGCATTGAAACCAGGCAGGACAAGATTATACTCAGAGATGAGGGCAGTCTCAACGGAACCTTCCTCGGAAACTCCCGGGAGCGGGTCAAGACGGCCGAGCTTAAGCACGGCGATATAGTACGCGTCGGCCACACCCTCATCAAGCTGGTCAAAGTCAAGGGCGCCCTTCGGCCCGCCGAAGAGTACGTAAGGCGGAGCCCGCGTCGCCCCCAGCACACTATCATCGCGAGCGATATCCGCGTTATGGAAAAGGAACTGGATTCGGTCGTCGCCAAGATAGACGCCATGCGACAAGACAAGGGCTCTGTGGCCGCCTCTCAGGTCGCGGAGCTTCACGACCCCTTCGCCCAGGCCAGGGAAAAGCTTTCCAAAGTAGGGAAATCGTACGAGCGCCTTTCGGCGATGTACGAGGCCAGCAAGCATATCATCTCGGGCTTCGATCTGGAGAAGAGGCTTGACCTGGTAATGGACGCCGCCATAGAGGTGCTCCAGGCCGAGAGGGGTTTCCTGATGCTCAAGGACGAGGAGACCGAAGAGCTGGAGGTCGTCGTCAAGCGGAAGATCGGCGGCGAGGAACTCGACGAACTCGGCCTGAGCATGAGCGTCGCCAATGAGGTCGCCGAGACGGGCGAGCCGATCCTGACCACCAACGCCTCGGTCGACCCCAAGCTCAAGAGCAGGGGGAGCATAATCCTTCACAAGATATTGTCCGTGATGTGCGTTCCTCTGAAGATAGAGGACCGCGTGCTCGGCGTCATTTACCTCGACAACCGCGCGGCGGAGAACGCGTTTGACGAGGGCGACCAGGAGTTGTTTTCGGCGTTTGCGAGCCTGTCCGCCATCGCGATCGAGAGCGCACGGCTCTTCCAGCGGCTGCAGTACGAGGAAAAAGTGCGGACGACGATGTCGCGCAATCTGCCTTCGCCCGTGGTCGAGATGCTCATGAAAAATCCCGAGGACTGGACTCCCGGCGGGACGCTTCAGAAGGTCACCGTGCTGTTCAGCGACATCAGGGGGTTCACCATGATGTCGGCGCAGATGACCCCCAACGAGACCATGGATATGCTCAACGAATATTTCGACGAGATGAGCAAGATAATCTTCGAACATCAGGGAACGATCGACAAGTTCATGGGCGACGCCGTTATGGCGATTTTCGGCGCGCCGTTTTCATACGGCGACGATGCGGACAGGGCCGTGCTGACGGCTATCGACATGATAAAAAGGATACGCATCTTGAACGAAGACGCCGAGAAAAAGGGCAGGCGCGCCTTCGATATAGGCATCGGCATCAATACCGGCACGGCGATCGCCGGCAACGTCGGCAATCTGGACCGGATGGATTATACCGTCATCGGTGACATGGTCAACACCGCCTTCAGGCTTACTTCGGCCGCCGGACGAAACAAGATTCTCATAAGCAAGGAAACCATGAACAATATCCAGGCCGACATCGATGTTAAGGATGTCGGCGTTGTCAAGACCAAGGACGTTCAGGTAGAGGCCTTCGATGTGGTTGTGCCCTCCATCAAGCCGTCGGGCGCAACAGTCCAGATCGAGAAGGCCGGGTCGCCGTAGTACGTGAAGGGGAGGTTGCCTGTTGAAAGCGAGCTTTGTCGCCCAAACCGACGTCGGACTCAAGAGGAAGGATAACGAGGATTCGTATCTCGTCGACGAGAGCAATTGCGTGTTTATCGTGGCCGATGGAATGGGCGGCCACGCCGCCGGCGACCTCGCGAGCAGGGTGGCCGTGGAAAGCGTTTGCGATTTCATGAGGCAGAATTCCCGCCCGCTGACGCCCGACACCGCCCCCTTTGGCATGGATCCCGAGCTGTCCGACACCGCCAACAGGATCATGAATGCAATCTGCACCGCCAACCGGAAAATCCGCGAGATTGCCACCCGTAACGAGCAGGTGGCCGGCATGGGCACAACCGTGGTGTGCGCGCAAGTGGAGGGTCACGTCATAACCATCGGCAATGTCGGCGACAGCCGCGCGTACCTGTTCCGCCAGAGCGGATATCGCCAGATCAGCCAGGACCACTCGTGGGTCAACGAACAGCTACAGAAAAAACTTATCTCGCCCGAAGAAGCCAGAGTGCATCCGTGGCGAAACGTTATCACGCGAGCGCTGGGTTCGCGCGATGAACTCGAGGTCGACATTTTCGTCGAGCGCGTGCGCTCCGGAGACCAGGTGTTGCTTTGCACCGATGGTCTCTCCGGCATGGTCGACGATATCACGATGTTCGAGATAATTACCGACACCGGGGCGACGCAAGAGGATAAGAGCGAGCACCTCATCGAGGAGGCCAAAAAGGCCGGAGGATCGGACAACATCACGCATGTCCTGATCGGCTTTATGGAAGAATAGTCAGTTGAACGAGAAAAAAATTGCCGTAATAGGCGCGGGCAACATGGGGGGCGCGATCGCGCGCGGGATCCTGAAGGGCGGCCTTTTCAGGTCCGAAGAGGTTGTTCTGTGCGACACCATAGCGGAAAAGGCCGAGTATTTGGCACGTGAATTGCAAGTAAACACTTTTGCGACCGCGTCCGAGGCGGGAAAGGCGGCCTCCATCGTGCTGATCGCCGTCAAGCCTCAGACGATGGAGCAGTGTCTTTCGGAACTCAGGGATGCCGTCGATGCGTCGAAACTGATTATATCCGTAGCAGCGGGCATTACAACGGATTTCATCGGGGGGCGTCTCGGCGATGGGACGCGGGTCGTTCGCGTAATGCCGAACACGCCGGCACTGGTCGGCGCGGGCGCGTCCGCCATATGTTCAGGAAAGTACGCGACGGGGGAAGATCTTGCCGGGTGCGAGCAAATCTTCGCCGCGCTGGGTAAGGTGTACAGGTTCGACGAATCCATGATGGACGCCGTAACCGCCGTTAGCGGGAGCGGGCCGGCGTACCTGTTTCTCTTTGCCGAATGCCTGGAGAAGGCGGCCATAAACGCCGGATTGCCTGAAGGCGAAGCGGCGGGCCTGGTGGCCCAAACGCTTTTCGGGGCGGCAAAATTGCTTATCGAATCCTCCGAGCCGGCGTCGGCGCTTCGTGCGAGAGTGACATCTCCCGGGGGAACCACCGAAGCGGCGGTGAAGGTGTTTGACGAGTGCGGTTTCGAGCAGGGCATAGTCGCCGCCGTCGCCCGCGCGCTCGACAGGGCAAAAGAACTGGGGGGAGTGAAAAAGGATTGAGCGAAGGGATCACGCCCAACGAGGTTCTTCATAAGGATTTCTCTCAGTCGCTGCGTGGATTCAGGCGCGACGAGGTCAGGGATTTCCTCAAGGCCGTCTCCGCGGAACTCGAAGAGCTGCTTCGACAGAATATGTTTTTGGAGGATAAGGCGAAGCAGCTTGAAGAGGCGATTGATGAATACAGGCAGATGGAGAGCACACTGAAGAATACCCTCATCTCTTCGCAGCGAATCGGCCAGGAAATAAAGGAAGAGGCCGAGCGAAAAGGCAACCTCCTGATCCGCGAGACTGAACTCGAGGCCGAGCGCATAATACAAAAGTCCAAACAGCGGAAGGAGCGTCTCGAGGAGGAGACCTTCCATCTGCTGAACCAGCACAAGAGGTTCAGGGCCGAGTTTGTGGCGCTGATGGAGTCGCACGGCAAAATGCTCAAGTCGCAGGATTCGCGGGTGCTGATCGAGTTCGGCTTCAGCGAGCCGGACAACACGCCTCCCGATCCCAAGCCCGAAATCGAGCCGCCCGAGGAGGAAGCGTCCGTGCAGGAAGCGTCCGAGGCCGTCGAATCCGAAGTGGGCGAAGAGGAAATCAAAGACCTCGAGATTCTCTTTCCGGAGGAGAGAGAATAATGCCATGATCCGTCATTCCCGACCGTCCCGCCCCGGGAGCCTCCACCATTCTGTTTCTTCCCCGATTCATTTCCTGCAATGTCTTGTATTGGCCGCCTTTGTCCTTTTTGGTATCGGCTCTCGCGCCATGGCCAATGGGGTGGACGTCGACGGATTCTTGAGAGACGTCGAGAGACAGCGGGGGAAGGTCGAAACATTTTCCGCCCGGTTCGTGCAAAAAAAGACGCTCGAGCTGTTCGGCGATACGAAGATCTCAAAAGGGACAATCCTGTACAAGGCCCCGCGGCAGATGATATGGAAGTACCTTGAGCCCGACAAAACGCAGATGCGGATGGAGCGCGATTCGGTCTCGTTCTACTTTCCCGAACTCGAACAAATAGAGGTCTATCCGGCCAAGCAGGGCGATGGAGCTTCGAATTTCTTCTTCGTCTTCGAGGCCTCGGCGGACGAGCTCAAGGGCAGTTTCGAGGTTACAATCGGACGTGTGGACCGACAACTCACCCGCATCGATCTTTTGCCGAAGGTCGAATCGATTGCGTCTCAGATAATGGGGCTCAGTCTGTGGCTGGACAAGTCCGACTACCTGCCCCGGAGGATACTGATTCGCGATGTCTCGGGCGATACGACCGATATAGAATTTTCGGATATTCAAGTAAATGAGCCCATCACCGATGACGCGCTGCAATTCGATGCCCCGCAAGGAACAAAGACCATCGAGAACGGCTCGGGCGCCTTCTGAGCCGGACTCCGGTCTATACCTGCTCGTCCTCAAGCTCGCCGCTCCCGCTAAGGTTCGGGTCGGCGCAATCGGCAAGATAGAGTTTCGCCCGGGCTACTATGTGTATTGCGGCAGCGCCCGCAGGAATCTCTCCGCCAGGCTGGCGCGCCATAAGACGCGCAGGAAGAAAAGACACTGGCACATCGACTACCTCACATGCCGCAGGGATGTCCGCGTTGAATCGGTGATAGTGCTTCCTTTGGACGGAATGGGCGAGTGCGGGCTGTATGCGTCGGCGCTGCGGCTGGCGCGCGCGGAGCCGATACCCGGTTTTGGCTGCTCCGACTGCAGGTGCGGCTCCCACATGGCCTTCACCGGCGCCGAGAAGCCCGATCTGAAATTCAGGAACAGCATCGAACATGAAATCCCCTGACAAAAGCACCCCTTTGATCCTGGCCTCGGCATCGCCCCGCCGCATCGAGCTGCTCCGCATGCTCGGGGCGAGATTCAGCGTGATTCCGAGCGGCATCGAGGAAGAGACCGGCGAAGGCGTTCGCGTCGCAGATATCGTCGAGCGCAATGCCCTGGCGAAGGCCTCGGATGTCGCGCGCAGGCTCGGCAGGGGGCTGGTGGTCGGCGCCGACACCGTAGTCGTCCTTGACGGAAAAGTCTTTGGCAAGCCGGCCGACCTGGATGATGCCCGCCGCATGCTCGGCCTGTTGGCCGGGAAGACTCATTCCGTGTACAGCGGGGTGGCCGTGGTGCGGGCCGAGGACGACCGCGTCGAAACGGCCCACGCGATAACCGACGTGAAGTTTCGCCCGCTTTCTTTGTCGCAGATCGACAGGTATTTCGAGATGATATATCCGCTCGACAAGGCGGGGGCCTACGCCGTTCAGGGCGCCGGAGGAATCATAATTGAAAAAATAGAGGGGTGTTACTATAATGTTGTCGGTCTTCCTTTGACCGTCCTCGACGAGCTGCTCGCCCGTTTCGGCGCCCGGCTTCTATAGATACGTTCATACGGTCACGGCGCGGAGGTATTGATGAAGAAATATATTGTTGCACTCGATCAGGGCACCACAAGCTCGCGCGCGATAGTATTCGATCATGCCGGCAAGCCGCTGGCCAGCGTATCCAAGGAGTTCCGCCAGATATATCCCCAGCCGGGATGGGTCGAGCACGATCCCGAGGAGATATGGGCCAGCCAGATAGAAGTCGCCGGTCGGGCGCTCGAAAAGGCCGGCATCGGGCCTTCCGCCGTAGCCGCTATCGGGATAA